>CAZAYQ010000006.1:0-26092 GCA_964489345.1 uncultured Clostridia bacterium
AGAAATAATCCCGGTTGAAAAACTCAATGAAAGATTTAAAAGAAATTTCGGATAGTCCTTGCGGGTAAGCGGTAAGGAATGCCCCGAATTTAGAAAGGAGAAAAACATGGCAATTGTGAATAGTTTCATAGTTCCTCACCCTCCCTTGATAATACCTGAAATAGGAAGGGGAGAAGAAATAAAGATTCAGAAAACCATAGATGCATACCACAATATAGGAAAACAAATTTCTGAAATTAAGCCTGATACAATAATTATTACAAGCCCGCATTCAATAATGTATTCAGATTATATACATATTTCACCCGGACAGGGAGCAAGAGGCAGCTTCAGGGAGTTCGGCCGGTCTGATGTTTCAATGGAAGCAGAATATGATGTTGATCTGGTTAAAGAAATTTCAACAGAAGCTGAAAAAGAAGGAATTCCTGCCGGAACTTTAGGCGAGAAAAAAAGCTCATTGGACCATGGGGTTATGGTGCCTCTTTATTTTGTGAACCAGTACTACAATGATTATAAGCTAATCCGCATATCCATATCAGGCTTGCCCTATTTAGACCATTATAAATTTGGCAAATGCATAAAAAAGGCAGCAGAAAAAAGCAATAAAACCATTGTATTTATAGGAAGCGGGGATTTATCCCACATGCTTAAGGATACAGGTCCCTACGGCTACAGAGAAGAAGGACCTGTATTTGACAGAGAAGTAACCAAGGTCATGAAGACAGGGAATTTTTTAGACTTTTTAAGATTTGACGAAGATTTTTGCGAAGCTGCTGCCGAGTGCGGGCTTAGGGCATTTATAATTATGGCAGGGGCAATGGACGGGAAGGAAGTAAGTCCGGAACTTTTGTCCTACGAAGGACCCTTTGGAGTGGGTTATGCTGTCGCTGCTTTTAGGGTTTCAGGAGATAATGAAGGACGTTATTTTGATGAAATTTATTTAAGGAGCGAAATGGAAAGAGTCCAATCGTTAAAGGAAGAGGAGGATGAATATGTAAGGCTTGCCCGCCAAACACTTGAAAGCTGCGTGATAAACAAAAAAGCAATAAAAAGGCCTGAAAATCTAAGCCCTGAGCTGCTGGAAAACAAGGCCGGAGTATTTGTATCCTTGAAATTGGATGGCAGCCTGAGGGGCTGCATAGGAACTATTACTCCAACAACTTCATGCATAGCCGATGAAATTATAAGGAATGCCATAAGCGCAGGGACTGAGGACCCGCGGTTTTCCCCTGTTAGCCCGGATGAACTGAAAAGACTGGTATACAGTGTTGATGTGCTTGGAGATGCAGAAGGAATTCAGTCTATAGATGAGCTTGACCCGCGAATATACGGTGTCATAGTTACAAAGGGACATAAGAGGGGACTTCTTTTGCCAAATTTGGAGGGAGTGGATACAGCAGAACAACAAATATCCATAGCCTTAAGAAAGGCAGGAATTTCACCGGAAGAAAACTATCAGCTGGAAAGATTTGAGGTGATCAGGCACAAATGAGTAATGCAATTTGCAATATATGCCCCCATCACTGCTCTTTAAAAGAAGGTCAAACAGGTTTATGCAGGGCCAGAAAGAATATAGAGGGTCAAATAACCCCTATTAATTACGGACAACTGACGGCTGTTTCACTTGACCCTGTTGAAAAAAAGCCCTTGAAGAGATTCTATCCGGCCACTGACATTTTGTCGGTGGGAAGTTTCGGCTGCAACTTAAAATGTTCATTTTGCCAGAATTATCATATATCCATGGCATCAGAAAATGAAATAAAAGTCCGGTATGTAAATCCCGAAGAATTGATAAACATAGCATTGGACTTAAAGGACAGAAATAATATAGGCATAGCCTACACCTACAACGAGCCCCTGGTAGGATATGAATATGTAAGAGACTGTGCCACATTGGCAAGGGATAATAATTTAAAAAATGTAGTCGTAACAAACGGATGTTTTTGCCCCGGCCCTATGGAGGAACTCCTGCCCTTAATTGATGCTGTAAATGTGGACTTAAAGGGATTTACCCCTGAATTTTACAGGAAGCTGGGCGGGGATTTAGATACTGTCAAAAACTTCATTGAACTTGCTGCCGGCTGCTGCCATGTGGAAGTGACAAGCCTCATAATCCCGGGAGAAAATGATTCGGAAGATGAAATGAGGGAGCTTTCTGAATTCATATTATCTGTAAGCTCTGACATACCCCTGCATATATCAAGATTTTTCCCCTCCTATAAAATGCGGGATAAAAGCCCTACAGAGCTAAAAAAGATTTATAAACTGGCAGATATAGCAAGAGAGAAGCTAAAATACGTCTATGAAGGGAATGTGTGATGAATTTTTTGTCAGGATTTTTAAAGGGTTTGTTACTGGGTGCTGCAGCTATAGCCCCGGGAGTAAGCGGGGGGGCCTTGGCTGTAATATTTGGCCTATATGACAAAATTACATACTTTATTGCTCATTTCACCAGAAATTTCAAGGAGAATGTGCTTTATTTCATGCCTGTAGTCATAGGGGGAGCAGTAGGAGTTTTAATTTTCAGCAGAATTATCGAATATCTATTTTATTATCACGAGATTGAAGTAAAATACGCCTTCATAGGACTTATGCTGGGTACTATGCCGCTGGTGCTGGCGCAGGCTAATAAAAAAGGTTATAAGAAAAGATATTTAATACCATTTATTATAACCCTGTCCATAACCTTAATCGGTGCATATTTTGAAAACAATGCAGTTAATGTAATAATGGGCGCAGGTCACGGTCCTTTTCATTTGATTATATACGGCATAATAATCGGGTTCGGGACAATTATTCCCGGCGTCAGTTCATCCATAATACTGATGTATATGGGTGCTTATGAAATAGTCATAGGCGCCATATCCAACATTCAAATAATGATGCTTTTTTATATGGCCATAGGTTTTATGGTGAGTGTATTGTTGTTCGCAAGAATTATAAGCATGCTTTTTGAAAGGGCATACGGAATTACATACTACGCAATATTAGGTCTTGTTTTAGGGTCCGTTATTTCTATATTCCCGGGCTTTTATATGAATTTGGATTATTTGCTGAACCTGCTAATACTTTTAGCATCCTGCCTGCTTTCATATTCATTATCTAAAATAGGAAGAAAAAATACTAATAATAATTAATTCAACAGGCAAAAATTATTCTATACCCGGAGGTATAATTTTTTTGTCTAAAAAGGGGTTATTATAAATACTTTTACATGAAATTGTTACAATAACTTTTCATTTTATTGAAAATTACACAATAATTTTTAATTATCTTGACTCACAAATAGCTTAGTGATAAAATTTATTATATAGAATAATAATTCAAGTCAAAGGAGGTGAAATTGTAGTTATATATTAAGACATATTTATTTTTGTTTATTAATTTCAAATTTTAAAGGAGGTATTTTATGGTCACTTTTTTAATTGGTATACTGATTCTCGTTGTAGGCGGATATTTTTACGGCTCTTACTGCGAAAAAGTTTTCGGTCCTGATGACAGAGAAACACCGGCTGTTTCTAAAGCAGACGGGGTAGACTTTGTTGTAATGAAAAAATGGAAGAACTCATTAATTAACTTACTAAACATAGCAGGCACAGGACCTGTACTAGGTCCCATACAAGGTATCTTGTTCGGACCTGTTGCATTTATTACCATACCATTAGGATGCGTTCTTGCAGGCTCAATGCATGACTTTTTTTCAGGCATGATATCCATGCGTAACGGCGGAGCTCAGATGCCTAAATTAATTAAGAAGTATTTGGGCGGCAAAGTATTCGGTGTATACAATGTAATTATCTGGATACTGATGTTGTTGGTCGGTGTTGTTTTCGTTTATACACCGGGAGACTTGATTGTAGCTGAATTATTAGGACAACAGGCTGTTGCTGCAAACCCCACAACCTGGATTGTTTATGCAGGTATTTTCTTATACTACATTGTAGCAACAATATTCCCTATTGATGCCATAATTGGAAGGGTTTATCCTGTATTCGGAGCTTTCCTGATCATATCAGCTGTGGGGATTTTCTTCGGGATACTGTTTGGCGGAGGAGCATATTTACAAAACTTATCCTTCAGCGGCATGTTCAGCCAGCATCCGGGAGGACTGCCCTTTATTCCTGTATTCTTTATAACGGTTGCCTGCGGTATTCTGTCAGGTTTCCATGCAACTCAGAACACCTTGATTGCAAGAACCGTTTCCAGTGAAAAAGAAGGGAAAACTACATTTTTCAACATGATGCTTGTTGAAGGCTTCATAGCGATGTGCTGGGCAGGCGGAGCAATGGTATTGTTCGGCAAAGGAACAGAAATGTCTACCGGTGCAACATTGATGGTAGGACTTGTTTCAAGAAACTTCTTAGGAAGCGTAGGAGCACTCTTTGCTATAATCGGAGTTATTGTTCTTCCTATAACTTCAGGAGACACGGCATTTAGAGGACTAAGACTTATGGTAGCCGAGCAGTTTAATATAGACCAGACCTCGACTCAGAAGAGGGTAGGCTTAAGTATTGCATTTTTCATCCCTGCAGCTGTAATACTTTATATTGCAAAAACAAATCCTGCAGGATTCTCAATATTGTGGAGATACTTTGCATTTACAAACCAATTCGTTGCAACATTTGCACTGGCGACAATATCAATTTATCTCTATATAAACGGCAAGAATTATCTGGTGTCACTAATTCCGGGGACCTTCTATTTCTTCGTTACATTAAGCTTTATATTTAATGCACAAATCGGTTTCAGACTGCCATGGACTGTAGCATATATATTGGCAGCATTATGCTGTGTTGGTTATGTATGGTTTGTAAGACAAAGAGCAACAAGCCAAAAAGACCAGATACTGCAAAATGTATTATCATAAAATGACCTAATCAGGGCTGCCAACCGGCAGCCTTTTTTCGACTCATTAACCCTTCCCGCCCTGCCGGCTAACAACAAATTCATTTACAAACACTTCATTATTTGATACAATTTAGCTACAATAAAAAGAAAAAGGTGTACTTATGGGGAAATTTATCAACTTTTTATTAAGTAGAGCCACCTTGGTATCGCTGGCACTTTTAGCACAAATAATCACCCTGGCATTGATGGTATATAGGTTCAGCAATTATTTCCTGATATTTGATATAGTCTTTATGGTTATCAGCGTGCTGGTGGTATTGTACATATTAAATCGAAAAAGCGACCCCACATATAAAATTGCCTGGATTATTCCAATAATGCTTTTTCCTGTGTTTGGCGGATTGTTTTATTTAATGTTTGGCGGAACAGGTTTTTCAAGCCACATGAAAATCAAAATGCATACAATAGTGGATAAAATGAAGGAAAGCCTTCATCAGCATCCTCTTACCCTGGGTAATCTTAAGAAGGAAAACACAACTGCATTTAACCAGGCTAAATATATAGAGCAATACTCATCCTGTCCGGTTTATGATAATTCAGCAACAAAATTTCTACCCTCAGGGGAAGTGTTTTTTGAACACCTGATGGAGGGATTAAAAAGAGCGGAAAAGTATATATTTGTGGAATTTTTTATAATCGAAGAAGGCCTGATGTGGAATACAATTTTAGACATTCTGAAAGAAAAGGCAAAAGAGGGCCTGGACGTTAGAGTAGTTTATGATGACTTTGGCTGCGTCACAAAACTTCCTCACAACTATAATAAAATACTTGAAGGATATGGAATTAAATGCAGTGTTTTCAACCCCTATGTACCGATTCTCTCATTCCGGCTAAATAATAGAAACCACCGGAAAATAGTTGTAATTGACGGGAAGGTAGCTTATACGGGAGGAGTAAACTTAGCCGATGAATACATTAATGCTGTCGAAAAATTCGGACACTGGAGAGACTCTTGCATTGAAATAAAGGGAGATGCAGTATGGTCTTTTACGGTAATGTTTTTGTCCATGTGGGATTATCTCAGTAAATATAAGGAAGATTATCAGAGTTTTAGACCTGATAATTACGACCACAGCCAGGAGTGCCACGGATATGTCCAGCCCTTTGATGACAGCCCCTTAGACAGTGAACACGTAAGCGAAACCGTATTTATGAATTTAATAAACCAGGCAAAAAAATATATTTACATAGAAACACCATATTTGATTATAGACAATAAGATGATGAATGCATTGACTCTGGCATCAAAAAGGGGGGTGGATGTGAAAATACTGACCCCCTTCATACCGGATAAATGGTATGCTTTTGCCGTAACCCAGTCAAATTACTGGGAACTTATGGAGGCAGGGGTATCAATTTACCAGTATACACCAGGCTTTAACCACGGCAAGACATTTGTTGTGGATGATGAATATGCGGTAGTAGGTACTATAAATATGGATTTCAGAAGCCTTTATCTGCATTTTGAATGCGGAGTTTGGATGTATAATACAGACAGCGTTTGTCAGGTGAAAGAAAGCACATTGGAGGCTTTAAAAGCAAGCAGGCTGGTAGAAATGGAAGACATAACAAACATCCCCAAATATAAAAAAATAGGAAGACTCATACTCAGAATATTTGCCCCCCTGATGTAGATTATAACCTAACCCTTGCGAGACCGTGCCCTGCGAACCCAAATAAAATTGTGCAGCGAGACTGCGAGACGAAAAGAACCGTCCCTAAAATTCACGTGCCCTGCGAACTGTCCCCAAAATTCGCGAAATTCAATTAAGAAAGGACTCTTATGAAAAAAAGTATTAATTTTTATTGGCAATTATTCTTATCTACATTTACAATAAGTGCTTTTACAATAGGAGGGGGCTATGTAATTGTACCTCTCATGAGAAAGAAATTTGTAGAAGAACTTAAATGGATAGATGAAGAAGAAATGCTGAATATAGTAGCCATATCCCAGTCGGCGCCGGGACCTATTGCAGTGAATACATCCATAATGGTAGGCTACAAGCTGGCAGGAATACCCGGTGCTTTAATAACAACCTTTGGAACAGTATTGCCTCCCCTGATAATTATAACAATAATAGCAAAATTTTATGAATCCTTTAAGGGAAATCGCATTGTAAACGCCGCCCTTTTAGGAATGCGGGCAGGTGTGGCTGCAGTAATAATAGATGTAATAATAAAAATGGTTAGAGATATTTTAAAAAGCAAAAATAATATTTCAATTGCAATCATGGTTCTTGCTTTAATTGCTGCCATAATTTTTAACATAAATGCTGCCTTAATAATAATACTCAGCGGGGCTTTCGGAGGATTTTACTATAACTTAGTCAGGAAGGCAGGTGAAAGTCGATGATATATTTAGAGGTATTCATAAGTTTTTTTTATATAGGACTATTCAGCATTGGCGGAGGTTACGCTGCTCTTCCCTTAATAGAAGCTCAAGTTTTGGATGTCAAGAACTGGCTCACTGTGGCAGAGTTTGCTGATTTGCTTACCATATCCCAAATGACGCCGGGACCTATAGCCATTAATGCAGCAACATTTGTGGGAACAAAGGTGGCAGGATTCCCGGGAGCTGTTATTGCAACAATAGGATGCATAACACCTTCCTTCATAATAGTATTAACCCTGTCTTACTTTTATTTTAAATATAAGAATATAAAATCAATTCAAGGGATATTGAAGGGTTTAAGACCGGCAGTTGTATCATTGATAGCATCTGCAGGCTTGTCAATTTTTATGCTGGCAATATTTAAAACTGAAGGAACATCTCTTTTAAGTATGAAATTAAGCGATATTAATTTTTTTGGAATAATCATGGTTGCAATAAGTGTTTTTATACTTGGAAAGTTCAAATCCGACCCTATAAAGGTAATGATAGGGACCGGGATAATGGGAGTTGTTATTTATGGTTTATTATAAGAATAAAAGGGACGGTTCTTTTCGTTCTCAAGAACAAAAAGAACCGTCCCCAAAACAAAAAGAACCGTCCCCAAAATTTACCCACCTGCATTTGCATACTGAATTCAGCCTTCTTGACGGAGCCTGCAGAATAAAAGAATTAATTAAAAGAGCCAAGGAATTAGAGATGGATTCCCTGGCCATAACCGACCATGGCAGCATGTACGGAGCAGTTGAATTCTATAAACAGGCGAAAAAAGAAGGAATTAAACCTATACTTGGTTTTGAGGCATATATATGTCCTCGCAGAATGACTGACAAGGACCCCCAAATGGACAAAGCCCTCTATCATTTAGTTCTTTTGGCAGAGAATCAGACCGGATGGCAAAATTTAATGACTCTTTGCTCCAGGGGGTTTGTGGATGGCTATTATTACAAACCAAGACTTGACCATGAAGCATTGAGGGCCTGCAAGGACGGAATCATTGCATTGAGTGCCTGCCTGGCAGGAGAGGTGCAGACATATTTACTGGAGGATAATTACGATAAAGCAGTGAATACTGCCTTATTGTACAAGGATATATTCGGAGAAAACAACTTTTTTCTTGAAATGCAGGACCATGGAATAATTGAACAAAAAACAGTTAATGATTCCCTTCAGAGAATTAGCAGGGAAACAGGAATAGGGCTTGTTGCAACAAATGATGTTCATTATATAAACAAGGAAGACGCTTACTTTCACGATGTTCTTCTTTGCATTCAAATGCAAAAAACAATAATGGATGAAGACAGGATGAAATTCCCTGCAGATGAATTTTATCTTAAATCCTATGAGGAAATGTCTCAGCTTTTTCCTGCAGCCGCTATAAAAAATACAGCTGAAATTGCGGAAAGATGCAAGGTAGACCTTGATTTTAACACTGTCCACCTGCCGGAATTCAAAGTTCCTGAAAAATATGAAAAATCAGAATATTTCAGGAAAATATGCCGGGAGGGATTAAAGGAAAGGTATAAAAATGTTACTGAAGAAATCAGGCAGAGGCTGGATTATGAAACAGGCGTAATAGAGCAGATGGGATATGTGGATTATTTCCTCATAGTGTGGGATTTTATAAAGTATGCCAGGGACAACAATATTATGGTGGGACCGGGGAGAGGTTCTGCTGCTGGCAGCCTTGTTGCATATTCCATGAAAATAACAAATATTGACCCTTTAAAATACAATTTGATATTTGAAAGATTTTTAAATCCGGACCGTATAAGCATGCCTGATATTGACGTGGATTTTTGCTACGAGCGCCGTGAAGAGGTAATAGACTATGTTAAAGAAAAGTACGGCCATGAAAGGGTTGCCCAGATAATCACATTCGGCACAATGGCAGCAAGAGGGTCCATAAGGGATGTGGGAAGAGCCCTAAACATGCCCTACGGTGAAGTGGATTTCATAGCTAAAAAAATACCTGTGACCATAGGAATGACAATAAATTCAGCCCTGGAGGTAAATAAGGAGCTTAAGGACCTCTATGACAGCGAAGCAAAAGTAAAAAAGCTCATTGATTTAGCTATGCAGGTGGAAGGGCTTCCAAGGCATTCTTCAACCCATGCGGCAGGTGTTCTCATATCTAAGGAAGAAGTTACAAAGTATGTTCCTCTTTCAAGAAACAAGGATATTATAACAACCCAGTTTAACATGGTAGAGCTCGAAGAGCTGGGCTTGTTGAAAATGGATTTTTTAGGCTTAAGAACTCTCACGGTAATTCGTGATGCTATAGAATTAATTGAGCGCAACCACCAGGTAAATATAGATTTTCAAAACTGTAATTATGATGATAAAAAAGTTTATAAACTTTTTGCTAATGCTGAAACCCTTGGCATCTTCCAGTTTGAAAGCTCGGGTATGAGAGCCTTCTTAAGCGAGCTTAAGCCATCGGAATTTGAAAATCTTTCAGCTGCCAATGCACTTTACAGACCCGGCCCCATGGGGCAGATACCCCTATATATTAAAAATAAGCAAAATTCTGATAAAGTTACTTATCTTCACCCAAAGCTTGAGCCGATACTAAATGTAACCTACGGCTGCATGGTATATCAGGAGCAGGTTATGCAGATAGTAAGAGACATAGGCGGATTTACCATGGGCCGGTCAGACCTTTTAAGGCGGGCCATGGGCAAGAAAAAAATGGATGTTATGCTTAAGGAAAGGCAGAACTTCATATACGGGAAGAAAGCAGAAAAAGGTGAGCCGGAAATTACAGGTGCTGTAAAGAACGGCGTTGATGAAAAAGCAGCAAATGAAATATACGATTTGATGGCTGAGTTTGCAAAATATGCATTCCCAAAGGCCCATTCCGTTGCTTACGCCGCCCTTGCCTATGAAACTGCATGGCTTAAAAGCTATTATCCGGTTGAATTTATGGCAGCCTTAATATCAAGCATAATGGGAAGCACCGGTACTGTATCCCTCTACGTCAGGGAGTGCAAAAGGCTTGGAATAGAAATACTTCCCCCTGACATAAATGAAAGCATGGGGAAATTTACGGTGGAAAAGGGGAGTATACGCTTTGGCCTGGCTGCAGTAAAAAACGTGGGAACAAATGTAATTCAAGAAATAGTGAGGGCAAGGGAAGAAAAGGGTAAGTTTACAAGCTTTGCTGATTTTTGTACAAAGGTTGACCCTATTGTCCTAAATAAAAGACAGATTGAATCATTGATAAAATGCGGCGCTTTTGACTTTTTAAATGTAAGGCGATCACAGCTTATGGCAATTTATGAAAGAACTATTGATTCAGTGGCAGCTCAAAAGAAAAGAAATATTGAAGGACAGTTTTCACTTTTTGATTCCTTTGAAACCCAAGCTGAAATTTGTGACGAACTTCCCAACTTGCCTGAATATAATGAAAAAGCACTCTTGTCAATGGAAAAGGAAATGGTTGGCCTATATTTGTCCGGACATCCCCTTTCTGAATATGAAGGGGTACTGGAGAAATATGCTACGGCAAATTCCAGTGAAATATCAGAAATACGGGAAGCAGACGGGGAAACAGTCCTCTATGACGGAAGCAGGGTTGTAATAGGCGGAATAATTATTAAAAAACAAAATAAAATAACCAAAAATAACAATATGATGGCATTCATAACACTTGAAGACTTGTACGGAACTGTGGAAGGAATAATTTTTCCGAAAATTTACGATAACTGCAAGGATATTTTATATGAAGACAATATAGTTTTGCTTGAAGGAACAATAGATGCTTCCGAGGAAGAATCTCCAAAGCTTATTATAAATAAAGTGACAGAACTTAAAAAACAACATGAAAAACAAACAAAACAAACAAAACAAAGGAAAGGAAATAAACTGTATATAAAGGTGAAGGATACAGAAGATTATAAAAGTATAAAAAAGGAATTGTTTTATTGCGTATGCAGACACAAGGGCGGAGACTGCGTTATAATATACAATGAAAAGGATAAAACAAATATGGTTTTGCCCAATAAATACAGGGTTAATGCAGAAGATGAAATATTGATTAATGGACTTAAAAAATTGCTTGGAGAAAAAAATATTGCAGTTATATAGCTGAATCGGAGGAAATAATGAGAAAAATAGGAGTTTTAACAAGCGGCGGAGATGCGCCGGGCATGAATGCAGCCATAAGAGCGGTTGTCAGGTACGGGATTTATAACAATATAAAAGTGACGGGAATTTATAACGGTTTCCAGGGCTTGGTTGAAGGAGACCACATGGAAATGAACCTTTCTTCTGTGGCAGATATAATCCACAGGGGAGGAACTATGCTTGGAAGTGCAAGAAGTGATGAATTCATGACTGAAGAGGGATTTAACAAATCTTTAAGAAACATAAAGTATTTGGGGCTTGAAGGATTGGTTATAATAGGGGGGAACGGCTCTTTCAAAGGAGCCCGGAAACTCGAAAGGGCAGGCATATACACTTCCTGTATTCCCGGAACCATAGATAATGATCTGGCTTACACAAGATATACCCTGGGATTTTTTACAGCTCTTACAACAGTTCTGGAGTCTGTTGAAAAAATCAGAGATACATCATCATCCCACAACAGGTCAAATGTTATAGAGGTTATGGGAAGAAACTGCGGCGATATTGCACTTTATGCAGGGCTTGCCGGAGGAGCTGAAATGGTTATTATACCTGAAATTGAATATAATATTGAAGAGATAAGCGACAGGATAATGCAGGGAAGAGCGAGAGGAAAAAAACACAGCATTATTATTTTGTCGGAAGGTGCAGGGGATGCAAGGGAGATATCCGAACAAATAGAGAAGAAAACAGGAATAACCACCAGGTATTCCATTCTGGGCTATACCCAGAGAGGCGGGGCACCGGCAGCTTACGACAGGCTGATTGGAAGCCAGATGGGAGCTTATGCAGTGAATTTATTGTGCGGCGGCAAAGAAAACAGTGCCGTTGGAGTCAATGGAAGCGGAATTTTTGATATGGACCTGGATGAGGCTTTAGCTGTCGAAAAGAAATTTGATGAAACGACTTACGAGTTGACAAAGATATTGGCGATTTAAGATGCCCTAACCCCATTTCTCAGAGTCTTTTTTCTGAGAAATGGCTGGTAGGTCATTCGCAACGAGCGCCAATTTTATGCTACCTAAGGAGCAAATAAAATTGTGCAGCGAGACTGCAAAAGGAAGAATGTATGATAAATATGAGGAAAACAAAAATAGTGTGCACCATAGGGCCTTCATCCCGGGATGAAGAAATATTAAAGGAATTGATTCTTAACGGTTTAAATGTGGCAAGATTGAACTTTTCCCACGGTACACAAAAAGAACACGAGGAAAAAATTATTGCAATCAAAAAAGTTAGAGAAAAATTAAATACCCAAACGGCAATAATGCTGGATACAAAGGGTCCTGAAATCCGAATAAGAGATTTTGAAACAGGCCAGGCAGAGCTGTCCAAGGGGCAGGACTTCATTCTCACAACAAGGGAAATTGCAGGAAATGATAAAATTGTCAGCGTAACCTACGACCAATTTGCAAAAGACATAAAAAAAGGGGATACAATACTTATAGATGACGGCCTTATCAGCATGGAGGCAGTTGAAATTATTAATGATACCGATGTTAAATGCCTGGTAAAAAACGGCGGAAGAGTAACAAATAAAAAAGGGATAAATGTTCCTAACGTTCAAATTAATCTGCCCGCACTTACAAACAGGGATATCAGCGACATCAAATTCGGTATTGGGCTTGGAATCGACTATATTGCAGCATCCTTTATCAGGAAGGCGGATGATGTAATAAAAATAAGAGAAATTTTAAAAAAAGAAAAAGCAGATTACATCATGATTATTTCAAAAATAGAAAACAGGCAGGGGGTTGAAAATATTGATGAAATAATTGAAGCTTCTGACGGTATAATGGTGGCCAGGGGAGACTTAGGAGTGGAAATACCTGCAGAAGAAGTTCCTCTTGTGCAAAAAATGCTCATCAAAAAGTGCAATGAAGCTGGAAAGCCTGTTATTACCGCAACTCAGATGCTTGATTCAATGATAAGAAATCCAAGGCCTACCAGAGCCGAGGTTTCAGATGTGGCTACAGCAATATTTGAAGGTACAGATGCCATAATGCTGTCAGGAGAAACAGCTTCGGGAGCCTATCCGGTGGAAGCGGTAAAAGCAATGGCAAGAATTGCTCTTATGATTGAAAAATCATTAGACTACAGTGAGCTCCTAAAAAACAGAAGCCCGGCTTCCAACTGCTCCATAACAGATTCCATAAGCTATTCAACCTGCAAATCTTCCTTGGATTTAAATGCTTCTGCAATAATATCTGCAACAACATCGGGCTATACGGCAGCAAATGTTTCAAGATACAGACCTGCAGCCCCCATAATAGCTGCCACTCCATCTGAACAAGTCATGAGAAAATTAGCTCTTCATTGGGGAGTGTATCCCATAAAAATAGAAAAACTCCAGTCAACAGACCTGATAATTGAAATATCTGTTGAGACGGCGCTAAAATCAGGATATTTGAAAAAGGGTGACTTAGCATTAATAACAGCAGGAGTTCCTGCAGGAATTGCCGGCATTACAAATTTACTGAAGGTTCACATTGTGGGAGAGTAGAAACCGGCGAACTTAAATCATAAAAAGCATGGGGACACAGCTATCTTTTGGTAAAAACGTGAGCTCATAGGAATGTCTCCAAATAGAAAAATTGTGAAAGATAATGCGAGAAAAGGAGAAAAGAGTATAGAAAAATATAAAAGCCTTTTAAAAATGTCATTTCCAATATTGACGGCATCACTGATTATTTTATTGATGGTATTCAGCCCCGGCACATTCAGCTGGCTTGTGGATTCCTTCAAACCGGTAATATACGGTCTTGTAATTGCATACCTCCTGGATTCTGTGGTCATATTTTTTATGAAAAAGCTCAAAGTCAGAAGAAAACAGGGAATTTTTCTTGCCTGCATAATTTTGATAGGAATTTTAAGCGCTGCAATCTATTATGTCCTGCCCCTCATAATAGATAACGTAAATAATATAATGTCCTTTATAATGGAGGGTGAGGTTGACATAGGTCAGATAGTAACTGACATCAGGAACAAAGTTGACAACAAGTATGTAAAGTACGTAACCGATTACATTTTACAGGCAGGCGAGTATGTTAGAAATATTATCAACAATCTTTTAAGATACCTCTACGCCACATTGATGTCATTGATTACAAACATAGGATCCGGCACATTTATTGCAATTACCTCCATTATAATCAGCATATACATGCTCTTGGAAAAAGATGATTTATTGGCAAGGGGAAGAAGGTTTATACACGCCTATTTCAAAGAAAACAAAGCAAATGACATACTTCATGTATTCAGCAGGGCAAATAGAATATTTAAAAGCTTTTTAACAGGCAAATTGCTGGATTCAACCATAGTAGGCATAATGTGCGTCATAGCATTTGCTATAGCAAAAGTCCCTTATGCTCCTCTCATGGGAACATTGATAGGATTCTTCAACATAATACCTTATTTCGGCCCCATAATAGGGTCTGTTCCTGTAGTCATTGTGTCGTTCTTTGTAAACCCTGCCAAGGCTTTGACTGCCCTTATAATTATAATAATCATACAGCAGATAGACGGAAATTTCCTGGACCCCAAGATAGTAGGCGAAAATGTGGGTGTAAGCCCTTTTTGGATTATTACAAGCGTAACCGTGGGAGGCAACCTATTCGGTATTCCGGGAATGATTTTAGGTGTTCCGGTTCTTGTCCTGCTAAAAGAAGTTATTGAGGACTCCATAGAAATGCGCCTCATAGAAAAAGGTAAAAAATTTTAGGGACGGTTCTTTTTGTTTTGGGGACGGTTCTTTTTGTTCTCAAGAACAAAAAGAACCGTCCCCAAAAATATATTGACAGCTATAGGACATTGCGATATAATTATGATATCAAAATGATATTATAATATATCACAAGGAGGAAATGAAATGTCAGAAATAAAGAAAGAAAAATTAATCACTGAAGAGATCGTCCCAAATTCAATGAATGGCATGTTTATGATGATTCTCAATATTGTATTGATGTTAGTCTCGGTAGTTTTGTTTATATTCAGCATGAATTCTTTAGGCGGAGCCCTGCAAATTGTTATGATTGTTATAAGCGTCTTGTACTTTTTTATCATAGGTCCTGTTTTGTTGGCCGGCCTCAAGGTATTGAAGCCTAATGAAGCACTTGTACTCACTTTATTCGGGAAGTATTACGGCTCACTTAAAGGCGAAGGATTCTATTTTGTAAATCCCTTTGTAACAGCTACAAATCCATCTACGAATGTTGCGACAACTGCAGTATTCTCTATGGAGGGAACAAGTAAGGATAAAAAAAATCCGGACTTGAATATAAACATTAAGAGCAAAAAAATATCACTTAAAACAATGACATTGAACAATGATAGGCAAAAAATCAACGACGCTTTAGGAAACCCCATAACCATTGGAATAGTAGTTATTTGGAGGGTGGTAAATACTGCAAAAGCAGTTTTCAATGTGGATAATTACACCGAATACTTGTCAATTCAATGTGATTCAGCCTTAAGAAACATTGTGAGACTCTACCCTTACGATACATTCGGCGACGATAATGAAAAGACATTAAGGGGCAGCAGTTTGGAAATAGCAACCAAGCTTCAGGAAGAAATTCAGGAAAAGGTTCAAATAGCAGGTCTTGAAATAATTGAAGCAAAAATCACCCACCTGGCATATGCTTCAGAAATAGCTGCAGCAATGCTTCAAAGGCAGCAGGCATCAGCAATAATCGACGCAAGGCAGATGATAGTGGAAGGTGCTGTAGGTATGGTTGAAATGGCACTTGATAAGCTAAGTGAGAATAATGTTGTTGAGTTGGATGAAGAAAGAAAAGCAGCAATGGTAAGCAACCTGTTAGTTGTTCTTTGCGGGAACAGAGATGCCCAGCCCATAGTTAACTCAGGCTCACTCTATTAATTATATAAGTGATTAGTGTAAAAATAATAGAAGGGAGCTGATGATAATAGAGAAAAATAAAAAAGACAAGGAAAAGAAGCAATTGTTGCTGCGATTATCATCATCCCTTTGGGAAGAATTAGCAGGTTGGGCTGAAGATGATTTCCGCTCAATAAACGGACAGATAGAATACTTGCTCAATGAATGCGTTAAACACAGAAAAAGAACAAAAAAATAAAGAAATTTTAGGGACGGTTCTTTTTGTTCTCGAGAACAAAAAGAACCGTCCCTAAAAAACTAAAAAAGCTATTTGTTATTAATCATCAACCGATTGTGCTCTGGGCCGGCATCCGCCGCCACCTGTTCCGCCTACGGAATTCTCATCAATTTGTCTTGGGAACAATCTTGGGAATGTGGGGCATATAGCTGCCTGTTCAGGCGATACTTCCGCAAAACCTGTAGAAAGTACACAAAGCTGTACCGGAACAACTATTTTCTTTTCACAGGAGATACAAAGTGAAATAATTAAATTTACTGACAGTATTCCTGTTCTCGGGTCAATTTCAAAGTCTCTTTGAATACTGTTTGTTGCAAGTCTTATAACACAATCCAGGTTGCAGAATTCAGTGAACCTTGGCAGGAATGCAGTATCAAATACCGAAGGGACACAAATTTCAAAGAAATTAGTCAATACTAACGGATTGCATTCATTTGCAATTTCTACCACTGCTGTTAATGTAATTATACTTTCTCTCACTGAATCACATGGAGAAACAACTAAATCCATTTCAATTTCAACACATCCGGAAACTTCAATCTCTTGAGTTCCAAATATCGGGGTACCCATTTCCTCTTCATCACATAATGATGTATCAGCATACACTAATTTTTGGCTTAGTGTTCCATCGGGTCCTATAACCTTGTAGTCGCAGCCGTCTTCCTTTTTAACGAACTGTCCTCCTGATAATGTAGTATTAGGATTAATTTTTAAATTGCATGGATCTTTTATATTATCCGGATTAAAGAATTTTCTGCATCTTATGTCTGCAATTCTGATAATATTTGTTCCGCAGCCTAAGGGCGGTTCAAAACAAGTATTTGGAGCTGTTTTTAATCCCTGCAGGTTAAATAAAACTGCATCGTATACCTTTTGTACGTAAATGGGTTCTGTGACTACATTTCTTAATGTACCGTCCCAGTCACAACCTGATTGACCGGTGCAACATCTATCCCCAATGCCGCCAGTTCCCAAAACATCATTATTATTTGAGCATTTCATGCTGGCATAACCTCCTCATAATTTCTGTTACTTTACTTTAATATATTCTAATTCCTTTTACTTGTTACACACATATAAATTAAAAACATCCCATTTTGCAGCTAAATGGAATTTCCCTTGAATTATTTCTCTTGTTATTGTAAAGTATTATAAAGAATAAAATTTCAGGAGGAAAAATGAACCCACTAGTAAAATTTGAGTTTGAAAACGGCGATGTAATCAAGGCGGAATTATATCCGGATATAGCTCCAAACACCGTAAAGAACTTTATTTCATTAATCAATAAGAATTATTATGACGGCAGGATTTTTCACAGAGTAATCAGGGGCTTTATGATTCAGGGAGGGTGCCCAAAGGGGAATGGGATGGGCGGACCCGGATATTCCATAAAGGGAGAATTTAATTCAAACGGTTTTAAAAACGACTTTAAGCATGATGAAGGGGTACTGTCAATGGCAAGGTCCATGGCTCCTGATTCAGCCGGGTCACAATTTTTCATAATGCACAAAAAATCACCCCATCTTGACGGACAATATGCGGCATTCGGGAAAGTAATTGAAGGTATGGATATAGTTGATAAAATTGCAGAAACAAAAACAGACCCCATGGACAGACCTGTTTCTGAAGTTAAGCTTAATAAAGTTACAGTTGATACATTTGGAAAAATATACGAAGAACCGGAAACCGTGTAAATGACAAGGGGTGACAAGGGGACGGGGGTAGTGTCATAGAACGTTGTCATATTTGTTCGGGCAACTCATGCATATATGACACTACCCCCGTCCCCTTGTCATTTCTCATCTTAGAAACCTAAATTTTCACCAACCAGTATTACTTTTATTTTATTTTTAGGTTTGCAGAATCTTGTTATAAGAATTTGACTGCACAAAGTATCGCTCATGGTGCACTCTGAACACTTTCCGGTAAAGTGGCAGGGGGTATTTGAATTTGTTCTGAATGTGTTTGGAACAGTAGCATCAAGTCTTGCTTTTTTAAGTGCCGCATCCAAATCTGTAACTATTTTATTCATTCCTGCTACAACTATAACACTGTCAGGACCGTAGCAGTATGCAGCAAGCCTGTTTCCGTTTCCGTCAATGTTCAAAAGTTCCCCATCCATAGTAATTGCATTGCTGCTGGTTAAGAAAACATCAGATGTCAATGCCTTTTTCATCATTTTAATTTTTTCTACAGGGTCAGTTTCCTTATCCCTGTCATAAACAGCTATATTTTTTTCTTCTAAGAGCTTCTTGATTCCAATTTGGTCAATTGTAGTAGAACCGCCCCATCCGACTATGTCATCCTCTTTAATCATGGACATTGCTTTTTCTGCTGCTTCTTCAGCAGTTTCGCAATAGTAGCCTTCCATATTCCTTTTTTCCAGGTTCTTTATTACAGTTGCACTTTTCACCTTATATCCTTCTTTTATAAAATCCATAACGACCTCCTATATATTCTTGTCAACATTATATAATAATTTATTTGTTAATTCAACTACTGACAATTAAAAAATATTGATATAGAAAATTCATAATGATATACTGATACTATCTATAACAAGCACAGAGAGGATAAGATGAAAGTACACGAGAGATTTTTAAATTATGTAAAAATTGATACTCAATCCGTGCCGGAAGCAGAAAAAATTCCAAGCAGCGAAAAACAAAAGGACTTGGGAAGGCTTCTTGTTGAGGAAATGAAATCAATAGGAATCAAAGATGCATATATGGATATAAACGGATATGTTTACGCTGGCATCGAAGGCAATTCCGACGGACCTGCAATAGGATTTATTGCCCATATGGACACTTCGCCTGATATGCCCGGCAATAATGTAAAGCCAAGGATAATATATGATTATGACGGCAGCGACATTGTATTAAATGAAGAAAAGCAAATTGTAATGGAAACGAAAACTTTTGATCATCTGTTGAAATACAAAGGCCAGGACCTGATTGTAACAGACGGAACAACCCTCCTCGGGGCTGACAACAAGGCAGGAATAGCGGAAATAATGTCAATGGCAGAATACTTCATAAAGAACCCTCAAATTAAGCATGGTACAATAAAAATAGGATTTACTCCCGACGAGGAAGTGGGGCGGGGGGCAGACCTCTTTAATATTGAAGAATTTAATGCAGATTATGCCTATACGGTTGACGGGGGAGAAATCGGTGAATTGGAGTATGAGAATTTCAATGCGGCAAGTGCCAGGCTAAGAGTCAAGGGGGCAAATATCCATCCGGGAAGTGCTAAAAATAAAATGAAAAACTCCATACTTATAGGGATGGAATTTCACAGTATGCTGCCTGTTAATGAAACTCCGGAGAATACTGAAGGTTATGAAGGATTCAGCCTTTTAAATGATATGTCCGGAAATGTGGAAAAAACAATTTTTGAATATATTATTCGCGACCACGATTTAGAAAAATTCAATATTAAAAAAGAAAGATTCCAAAAAATTGCTGAATACTTGAATGATAAATACGGTCAAGGAACAGTAGACCTGGAATTAAAAGATCAATACTTCAATATGAAGGAAAAAATCCTCCCCCATATGCATATCATAGAAAATGCTTTAAAAGCAATGGAAAGCATCGGTATTGAGCCAAGCGTGGTTCCCATAAGAGGGGGAACTGACGGTGCAAGACTGTCCTACATGGGGTTGCCCTGCCCTAATCTATGTACCGGGGGTCACAACTTCCATGGCAAATATGAGTACATACCCATTCAATCCATGGAGAAGGTTGTAGAATTGCTAATAGAAATAGCGAAAGTATAAAACATGATATTTTTCACATACGTTCAGAATGACACGCTGTTTTGTGGCTTATTCATAGCAATGACAATTATATATTCATAGCAATAAAATAAAAACCGGTTTTTGAAGCCGGTCTTTTTGTAATCCTGAGCGTAAGCAAAAGACAGGACTGTGCTGACATTACCTACTCTTTTGCCTTCTTCAATATCCCCGTATAGGTATCATCAAATCCTTCGGAGCCTTTCTTATACATTTCAAATGTTTTGATTATATCATAATCATTCATAGCTTCAACAAATAGTCTTTCCTTTTCACCTAAGAAATTAAGAACATACAATTTATTTATTGAATACTTGGTAAACATATTTTCATAGGAAGCCATATTTACAGGCGGCTTGGGATTCTTTTCAACCATCAGCATATTTGGCAGCTCAACAATCTTTGTGTTTTCATTAATAGGCATGGATATGTTTCTTAAATGCCTGAACAAGCTTGTATCCTTATACAATGAAAAGCTGTAGTTTCCGAAAGAGTAATCTCTGAAGTCAACTAATGATGTATCCGGTTTTAGATTAAAGTCAATGTTCAAAAGAGAAGGAATGTTGTTGGCTTTCTTTAAATCCTCGAAAACCAAAAGCTTAAGCATATCCTTATTGTCATTTTTTATATAATAAGCATACCTGAAAAATATAATATTAGCTTTTGAATTATCATTGGCCGTTAAACTGTTCCACTTCTTCAGGGCTCCCATATAAAGAGTTTCGCTTATATCATATTTGCTTACCAGTGTAAAAATCTGCATCAGCTCTGCATCTTTTAAGTCATTCCTGGCTATGATATTTGTCAGAATTTCGTTGGCTAATTTTGACTTCTCTGCATTGGAATAACTGCTGAACATAATCATGTAATAATTTGTGCCAGCCACATTGAAATAGCCGCTTGTGCGGAGGGATTCCATTGTTTTAACAGCATCCATATCATAAAGGTGAGTATCCTCCGGAAAGATATAACCGCCAAATGCTACATATTCCAAAGTATCCTTTGCCTTAATAAACTTTCTGTCATCAGCATTTGTAGTATTTAAATCATAAGAGCCGAAATATGAATACATATCTTCGCCTTTTACATGCATAAATTCCAGTTTGCTGAGATAATTGCCACTAATGCTTGTTTTAATATCCGTATAAACCCTTCTGATTAAGGAAGCTGCCTCTGCCCTTGTAATACTGGTGCCGCCTCTGAATGTATTGTTTTCATAACCAATTACTATTCCTGCATTCACAAGCCTTTGAATTTCAGAATAATATTTGTTGTTAAATGGCAGGTCCGTAAATGTCAGGGGATTGTCAAAAATTGCTCCCTTGCTGAAGGCAGCAATCAATGCAGCTGATTCTTCTCTGCTTATAGGTTTGTCGGGATAAAAATTACTTCCGGGGAAGATGTCCTTTAAAGTAAATTTGTTTGTTTTTAAGTGCTCATTCATTGAATTAATAAAAGTATAAGACCAATGCTTGTTGGACATATCCGCATATGACAGGTCGCCTGTGTAGATTTCTTTCATTTGATTTTGTCTGTAGGCAGTTCTGCATAATATAGTAATGAACTCTCCCCTTGTGATATTGTTTTCCGGCCTGAAAGTAAAATCCCCGTATCCCATAAAAACCTTTATACTATTGGAAGCAAAATTAATGTCACTTTCCGCCCAATGATTAAAAGTATCATAGAATACTGTTCTTGCAAAAGCAGGCTGAATTGATAAAACAAGAAAAATAATAATTAATAGCAGCAGCTTTTTAAATTCCCTCAATTTTTGTCATCACCTACTTTATATAGTTCTTTATTATATTTACCTCATGTTCATCAATATTAAACAATTTTTTCATAAATATTTCAATGCTAAAGTTTTCTAAATTAGAAAAATTTTGAGCCATATCTTTTTGGGGAAGATAGATTTTCAAGTTATTTAATTTATTGGGATAGTATTCATAAATATTTACTCCTACTTTTTTAACCTGACATTTCAAATAAAACTCAAATACTTCCGAATTCAGGTAGGAAAGCAGGTAATCCAAAGGCAGGCCTTCAGGAAAACTATTCATCAAATAAATATCAGCACTGCAATAATATGCATTTTGGTCATAATAAAAATTATTTTGTTTTGATTTATAGGGGAATATTATTTTAGGATTATCATAGTCAGGCGCATTTCTGCCCCACTGAAGCTCATACCACTTGCGAAATCCATTTATGCATTCTCGTCTGTTTAAAAGCTTATCCTTATATCCGGACAGATAGTTTATTGCATTGGGACAATCATTGACATTTTCTATAATGTCTGAATATATCAGGTATAAATCATTATATTTAATTTTTTTCTTTGATATGTTGCTGTTTTTAATCCATTTTCTGAGAAGAAACCTTTCAATTTTATATTTTTCGATAACTTCCTCTGATATTATGAATGCTTTGTCACAGCCTGTAATAATTCCTTGCTTAATAGTGCATACATCCTTGATATAAGTGTTTGAAATGTAGTCAATTTTTTCAAAAAGCTTATCATCTTCATCCTTTAGAATTATCCAGCCGGAATCCTTAAGCTTGTCCTGTCTATACTCATAGGATTCAAAAGTATCCTTGTTTTTTTTGACGTATGAAAACATGTTTTTGTTCCATAAATTAGAAAGTATTATTATGGCCGGACTTATCATTGCCCTTTTAAAGGCGGTTTCACCCTTATAGTCTATTATTTTAACAATATTGAAATTTTCCTTTATAAAATTTCTTAGTTTTTTAGCATATAAGGCTTCCATGAAATAGCGGGAGGTAATAAAAGAAATAATACCGTCATCTTCAAGCACCTCTTTGCCTTTCTTAAAAAAGCAGTAGGAAATATCAGCCTTGTCGTAAAATACATCAGAATACTTTTCGTACAGGAGTTTTTTGTAGATGCTGCTTGAGTTTTTATGACCTACATAAGGAGGATTGCCTATTATTATGTCGTATTTGCACAAATTGATATCATCAGTGAGAAAGTCCCCTTTGTTTATATTAAATTTTATATTATCAAGTCCGGTGTGAAAAATTAGTCCCATCTTGCTTAAAAATATAGAAAAATCATCAATGTCAATTCCAAAAAGCATATTTTCAACTATACTTCTTTTATCAAAGTCAGGATGGGCGCGGCTGATATATTTGTATAACCCAATCAGGAAATAACCGCCGCCGCAGGAAGGATCCAGAATTTTTGCAGTGCTGTCAATATTTTTAATATTAAATACTTCATTGATCATTTTGTCTATTATTTCAAAAGGTGTGTAGACCTGACCCAAAGATTTCTTTTCCTTGCCTGTAAGGAGGCCTTCATAGAGGGAAGCAGGGTAAAAGCTTGAAACTTCAATATTAGCTCCATTTAATGCCATAAATTCGGCAATTCTCAGCTCAGTTTTGCTGTCTTTAAGGTCAAACTTGCTAAATTCCTTGAAAACTGCCGGCTCCTTCACAGGGCATTCGTTTTTCAGGGCATATAATTCTCTGCATATCAAGAAAATTACATACTTAAGCCTGCTGATATAGTCGTACTCTTCAGCTGCACTTATTATGCACTTGACTTCTCTTATCAATGACTTGTCCATAACTGCCCCTTGAATTGCTATTACATGTATATATTAACATGTTTTGTGAGTTTAAGCAATACATCCTCTCCCTCGGGACTATATAGCTGTAGAACAAAAGGGAGGTGATATAATGGCAGTTATTACAAATCAAGCAAACTCCAAATTAAAATTAGTCCTTAACGCTGGTCTTGATATCGACAACAAGACAATCTTTAAAAACAAAACATTTGCCAATGTGAAAGCAGCTGTTGAAAATGAAGACTTGTACAATTTTGGAGTTGATATTTCAGACCTTCAGGATTACACCCTTGCAAATGTTGTAAGATACGACGAATACCAGTTGTTGGAAGAAATATAATGAGTAATTAAGAATTGAATTCTCAAACAGAAAGGGGTGATATAATGGCTAAAAAATTAGTGATGTCTTTCCTGACAGCCCAGGGCGCAACCTCATCCATGACGATTGATGCTGCAAAGGATGAATTGACAGGGGCTGAAGTAAGAGCAGTTATGGAGTCTGTCATAACGAAGAATATATTCAACACCTCCAAAGGTGATTTGGCTGAAATAAAGTCAGCTAAAATAATTACAACAACAGAGCAAATTTTAATATAATTAGTTTTTAAACTATGATATAATCAATTAAAATATAGACAGGGGACACTTAGACGTGTCCCCGCAAATTCGGAGGTACATATGAAAGAAAAACTCTTAAACAAATACCCTGAACTTAAAAACGTATCTGAATTAAAGGAAACATTCTGGCTCAACCCTAAGATGGTCCCCTATGAGGAAGCTGCACCTGCAATAAAGATGGATCTTGCAGCTATTGACGATGCAGAAAAAAGACTTGAAAAATTCGCTCCCCTTATTGAAAAAGTATTTCCTGAAACCCTCCCCTCCCACGGCATAATTGAATCCCCCATAAAAGATATCAAGAGCATGAAAAGCAAGCTTGAGGAAGTATACAAACTTAAATTTTCCGGAAAACTCCTGCTTAAAATGGACAGCCACCTGGCGATTGCAGGGAGTGTTAAGGCAAGGGGCGGAATATATGAAGTTTTGATGTATGCTGAAACATTGGCAATGAAGAATGGTTTATTAAAGGAAGACGATGATTATTCCATCCTTGCAGACCAAAAATACAGGGACTTTTTCGGCATGTATAAAATACAGGTGGGCTCTACCGGGAACTTAGGCCTAAGTATTGGCATAACATCTGCAGCCCTTGGATTTAATGTAACAGTCCATATGTCAGCAGATGCAAAACAGTGGAAAAAGGATCTTTTAAGGTCAAAGGGAGCAAAGGTTGTGGAATATGACAGCGACTTTTCAAAAGCAGTTGAAGAAGGGCGAAAGTTATCAGACCTAGACCCAATGAGTTACTTTGTGGATGATGAAAATTCAATGAATTTATTCTTGGGCTACAGCGTTGCGGCAAGAAGACTTAAAAAGCAGTTAAATGATATGAACATTCTTATTGATGAAGCTCATCCCTTGTTTGTCTACCTGCCCTGCGGGGTGGGAGGAGCACCCGGCGGAATCACCTACGGGCTTAAATCAGTCTATAAGGACAATGTTCACTGCTTCTTCGTGGAGCCTGTTCATGCGCCAAGCATGCTCACAGGTATGGCAACAGGCCTCCACAATGATATTTGTGTCCAGGATCTGGGGATAGACGGCAAAACTCATGCTGACGGCTTAGCTGTGGGAAGGCCTTCCAAATTGGTAGGAAAAATGATGGACTACATTCTTGGAGGAGTATTTACCGTGGATGACTACAAGCTTTACGATTATATGCGATATCTTAATGAAACAGAAAATATTAAAATTGAGCCTTCGGCATGCGCTGCCTTTGAAGGTTTTGTAAAATTTGAAAACTCAGAGGAAGGGAAACAATACATAAAGGAACACAAACTGGAAAATATAATGCAAAATGCAGTGCACACAGCATGGGCAACCGGAGGAAGCCTGGTACCGGAAGAAATGAACAAACTCTTCCTTGATACCCGCCTCTAAGGGGATACTGGGGACGATTCTCAATGCCCCATACAGACAGGGGACATTACAAGCGTCTGAGCCCAGACTCTATAGGAACCGGGAAGACAGTTTAAACAGCCGGCACCTTACAAAATTGTTGAAATTAAATAGGTTT
>CAZAYQ010000007.1:0-25336 GCA_964489345.1 uncultured Clostridia bacterium
CAATTCATATTTTTCAACTCTTCCTCCCAGGGAGTAGTTGGATTTAAAGCTGCTGTCAGAAATCCTTTTTACACATCCTAAAACCTTGTTCCCCAGCACATAGACCCTAAGGTCCATTCCATAGCTATAGTCAATAAAGTCCTGGCAAAAGTATCCGCCGCTGATTTCATGGTATGCATTATTGTAATCCACTATATTTTCAATAAGATAAACTCCCTTGCCCCGGGAGCCTTCGAGAGTTTTCATAACAAATTTTCTTCTGTAAAAGTAATTATAAATAAATTCGTAGTTTTTTTCTTTTGTAAATAAAAATTTAGGAGTGTTTACCTTGTTTTTAACCAGAAGCTGGGCAGTTACCGCTTTATTTCTGGAATTAAACATGGACATGGTGGAATTGATAACCCTTATGCCTAAATTTTCAAGCTGCATGCTTACAGCGTAATTATAGTCTCTCATTATGACAAAATCCGGAAGCTTTAAAGTTTTTCCGCAATACATGAATTCCGTCTTCTTATTGCTGTTTAGAATTATTAAGTCATCACTAAAAATGATATCAAGACAGATATCATTTTTTAATGCACTTTCTTTCATCCAGTCAAATGCATTATTCCCGAATTTATTAGTTAGAGTTTCTTTGGGATAAATAATCCATCCGTACATAGTTACCTCTAAATTAGTATTTTATTTTTTTGTATCGTGTTCAGGTTAGCAGGGCATCGGGCATCTTCACTCCAACTCCACGGTTCCTGCATTTAATTCATAGTAGCGTCCTTTTTGAGCCATCAGGTCATCATGGTCGCCCCGCTCTATTATCTCTCCATTTTCAAGCACCATTATGGCATTTGAATCCCGAACAGTAGATAACCTGTGTGCTATTACAAAAGTAGTCCTTCCTGCCATTAATTTGTCCATGCCTTCAGCTATAAGCTTTTCTGTTCTTGTGTCCACCGAAGAGGTTGCTTCATCGAGTATAAGAATTATAGGGTCAGCTATTGCAGCCCTTGCAATTGATAAGAGCTGCCTTTCCCCCTGGGATAAATTTTGTCCGTCAGAAGTGAGTACCGTGTCATAGCCTTCAGGGAGGTGCTGTATGAAGTAGTCTGCATTTGCGAGCTTTGCTGCCTCCACAACTTCATCATCTGTGGCCTCCAGCCTGCCGTACCTGATATTTTCCTTCACTGTCCCTTCAAATAAATGAACATCCTGTAAAACTATGCTGATTGTACTCCTCAGGTCTAATTTATTAATTCTTTTGATATCTATTCCGTCATAAAGTATAAGGCCCTCATCTATTTCATAAAACCTGTTTATCAGATTTGTAACCGTTGTTTTTCCGGCACCGGTTGAGCCTACAAAAGCTATCTTTTGACCGGGCTTTGCATAGAGGTTTATTTTGTTTAGAACTCTTTTTTCAGGTGTATATCCAAAGTCCACATCTTTAAATGCAATAAATCCTTTGAGCGGCACTTCATCATAATTTCCCTCATCCTTTGGAACCAGCCAGCAAAGATTTTTCCTTCCTTCACAGTCTTTTAACAGGCTTACGTCGCCCCCGTCCCCTTCAATTTTTTCGTCCAGTACATTGAATATTCTTTCTGCTCCCGCCAGTGCTGCAAACAATGTGTTAAGCTGATTTGAAACCTGTGTTATCGGTCTTGATATTGACCTTGTGTACTGCAAAAATGATGCTATATTGCCTATGCTGAGACGGTTAATCATTACTAAATATGCTCCTGCCATTGATATTAAGGCATACATAACGAAGGACAGGTTGCCCATTATAGGCATCAGCATTACTCCGTAGGTGGATGCTAATGTGCTGGCATTTCTCAATTCTTCATCTTTTTTGCTGAAAGTATCAATAGCCCTATCCTCATAGTTAAATACCTTTACAACCTTTTGACCTGACATCATTTCTTCGATATAACCGTTCATATCTGCCAATGCAGCCTGCTGCATACGAAAGTTTACCGCGGATCTTTTACCTACAAATTTCACAGAATAAAGCATTACAGCAAGCATTAACACCACCACACCTGTTAACACAGGACTCAAAATAAGCATCATTATAAATGTTCCCACAACTGTTACAAATGATATAAGAACTTGTGAAACGCTTTGCTCAAGAGATTGGTTAAGCATATCCACATCATTGGTAAAGGTTGACATTAATTCACCGTGGGGGTGTTTGTCAAAATATGAAACAGGAAGTTTCTCCATATGTGAAAACATGTCTTCACGTATTTTATGAACTGTTCTTTGAGCTAATTTTGCCATGGACAAATTGCCTATGTATTGAGAAATAGAAACAACCACTACCATTGCTGCCATAATAAGAAGATACTTTATGAAAAGTCCCTGGTCATGGCCTCCGATTAAGGTGTCTATAACCGGACTGAGCATTCCGTTTATTCCAATTTCAGCCAGGGAGCCTATTATTATAAAGAAAATCCCTCCAAAAAACAAAGGCATATTAAATTTAAAGTAAGAGAAGAGTCTTAACAGTGTTTTCTTGGCATCCTTAGGCCTTAAATGTTTTTGTTTGATGCTTCCGCTTTGTCTTATACCCCCGCTATGTCTCATGCTCCCACCCCTTTCTGCTGAGATTCGTAAATTTCTTTGTATACGGGCGAAGTAACCAGAAGTTCTTCATGCCTGCCTAAAGATTCTATCTCTCCCTCATTCATCACCAGCACTCTGTCTGCATGCTGAATTGAAGATACTCTTTGAGCAATTATTATTGTGGTTACATCATTTAATTTATTCTTAAAAGCGCGCTGAATTTTTGCATCTGTGGCCATATCTACAGCACTTGTCGAATCATCCAAAATTATGATTTTAGGAGATTTTAAAAGAGCACGGGCAATTGTCAGCCTTTGTTTCTGACCTCCCGAAAAATTATCCCCGCCCTGCTCTACCTTGTGGCCTAAACCGTCATGATAGGCAGATACAAATTCCCAGGCTTGGGCTAATTTCAGTGCACTGATTATTTCTTCATCAGATGCATTTTCATTTCCCCATTTCATATTCTCCCGTATTGTACCCGAAAACAATGTGTTGTTTTGCAGAACAAAGGCAACATTGTCACGGAGTGATTTGATATTGTAATTCTTCACATCATTCCCGCCTACTATTACTCTGCCTTCAATTGTATCGTAAAGTCTTGGAATGAGCTGTACCAGGGTAGATTTTGATGAACCGGTAGACCCGATAATCCCTAAAACCTCACCTGAATTTATATGAAAATTAATATTATTTAAAGTCTTTTCCGTACTTCCCGGATAACAAAAACACACGTTTTCGAAGGTCACGGAACCGTCCGTCAATTCCTTTACAGGGTTTTCTGCTTCCTTAATTTCCGACTCAGTATTCAGTATCTCTACTATTCTCGTTACGGAAGCTGAAGCCCGGAGGACCTGCATGAAAAAAAACGACATCATCATAAATGACATTAGAATTTGTGTTATGTAGGTGATGAAGGATATTAATTCCCCGCTTCCCATTGAGCCTGCAACAACCTGTCTGCCCCCAAACCACAAGACGGCGATTATGGTGGAATAAACAATTATATTTAATACAGGCATCAAAAATACAATTAGTGTTATTGCCTTTAAGGCAACTTCCATCAATGAGTCGTTTCTTTCTTTAAATCTTTTCTCTTCGTGGCTCTGTCTGTTAAATGATTTCACAACTCTTATGGCAGTTAAATTTTCACGAATAATTGCATTTACTCTGTCAACCCGCGTCTGAAGCTTCAAAAAAAGCGGTCTTGCTATAGATAATATTATAATTAATACAATAACCAGGACAGGTATGGAAACCACAAATACCTTTGCCAGTGAAGCATTGATGTTCAGTGCCATGAACAGTGCAAATATCATCAAAAAAGGTGCCCTTACAGCCATCCTCAAGCTCATCATGGTTACCTGCCCCAATGTGTTGGTATCATTTGTAAGCCTTGTAATCATGGATGCAACCGTAAATTTGTCCAAATTTGAAAATGAAAATCCTTGAATTTTTTCATATGTTTTAAGCCTTACTTGAGATGCGAAGCCAAAACCTGCTTTTGCTCCGTAATGTGAACTCATTACTCCAAAGACTATGCCTAAAAAGGCTGCAACAATCATTATGCTTCCAATCTTTAAAACATACCCTATATCTTGGTTCGCAATACCCACATCCACTATTCTTGACATGAGGTATGGTATGGCTATATCCGCTGCAACCTCCAATATCATAAGTATTGGACATAAAACGGCATATTTTATATAATTCTTCATTAAAGGCAATAGTTTCTTCAATTTGTTCTCCTTTTTTACAGTAATAGCATATTATCTCATTTATAACTTAAAATAAACTTAAATATAAGTGCCTCTATGAATGGGGTTCGCAGGTAAATTCTTTTTCTATAAGCATTCCCACCATTTCAGCAAACTTATCCAAGGTCAGTATACGGGTGAACTTTTGTCCGTATATTTTTTTAACCGAAGGAATATCTTCATCCTTTCCCGTAAACACACAGAGAATTGAAACTCCCTGTTTCCAGCCCTTCCTTACCTCATTTGCAGTATCTTTCACACCGGTTTCATCCGAATAATCTTTATGCAGGGGTAAAAATCCTTCAGAAGCCACACCAAGCATATCATTTGGTTTCACATCCGACAATACAATTAGAATTTTATGGCTGTATTTTGATTCCTCCATCATGTGGAGAGCTGTCCTGAGTGCCATCCCGTCCCTGTTAAAGCCTGCTGCATAGTAATTGAAAATTCTGTCATTGTTGTTTATTTCATTGTAATCACGGAAAAGATTCATAATTGTATAGTCTCTCATATTGCAGAAGGAATAAATCTTTACGGGAATATTGCAGCGTGTAAGGCTTTCCGCTATTATGTAACCCTCCTCTGCTATGGTCTCCTGCCGATAAAGCTGGGAAGCAGAAGCATCAAGCATAATATCAACAGAGATATCCGGCAATTCATCCTTGATACTCCTTGTGAAAATTTTGTTGTCATCCAGCAGGGTTCTCCAGGTTTTTTCAGTCACCAGCTTTCCCGATTCGGATTTCATAGAATAGGTGTAATTTACAATTATGGCATTTTTAATTCTTTGTGTCAGCTTAGCAATATTGTTTGTATTGCGTATATAATTTTTAATATAATGTTTTTTATTTTTATCTCTTTGTAAAGAAGTTTGCTTCTGTCTGAAAATTGCATCATCGGTTTCGGCAAATTGCCCCCTGGTAAAATGCAGGTGGCAGCTTTCATGAGCTTCATCACAGAGGATTTTTTCCAATGCTTTCGTATTTGATTCCCCCATAGTGGAAATTCCAAAATAATCTTTAATATAATCTCTTTCTTTATTATCTGATTTTTCTTTCAGTCTAAGGAAGCCTGAGAATATTTTTCTTCCGCTTCCGCTTTTCCCTTCATCCTTATCCTTAAGATTTAGGCTGCCTCCCTTGATTGACCTTCTGATTGAAGGGTGTCTTCTTCCAATAAGAGGTAAGAGTCTCTTGCTTTTAATCTTTTTTATATAAAATTCATTATTGTATTGAGGTTCAAAATATTTCTTTATAATTTGAACCATTTTATCAATTAATTGCTCAGTGTCAAGGCTGATGTCAAAATTCAGATCATCCAGCAAACTCTTTATATTATCCCCTATTTTTATAGTATATCCGTTTACCCTGCTGAAGTATGCAGCTTGAATTTCATCGAACAATTCTGTTTCATCCCTGTTTTCATAAGCCTTTTTACCGTAATCAGAACGAAAACCGGCTAACACCGGTCTATTTTTACTATCTCTTTCAAAGATGCATCCTTCCAGTCCAAGCATCATTATTTTCTGATAAAAAATATAGTCCCTGTCATACCTGAGAGTATCGAAAAATTCGCTTAAAAGCTTGTAGTCAAAATATTTATAAACGGCACCGATTATATAATTCCAATACAGGTCTGCTTTACCTCTTTCATCGTATGCCGTGATATCCGGTGTCAGGGAGTAGTCTTTTGAAACACTCCATATTATATTCCATGCTCTTTGTTTTTCGTTTGTTTTCCCCATTTAAGATTACTTCCTTCTAACCCTGATGTTCCGCTTTTTATCCGCCGATTGTTATTCTTCTTTTTTAACATGTATTCCCGGCTTAATAATTTCCGTCCCGTATTTTTGACGAAGCTTATGAATTGTTTCTTCAAGGTTGTCAATTTTATCCTCTTGTTTTTCTTCATTTGTATCCATTACTTGAAAAAGAGATATCTGCTCAGTATTGTTATCAAAACCGCTGAGACTTATCCCAAGCAGCCGGACAGGCTCTTTGCTCCAGTTGTTTTCCAGAAGCATCTCCCCTGCAGCATAGATGTCCTTTACATTACAGGTCGCATTTATGCCTATTTGTCTGGTTATTGTATTAAAATTCGAATACTTGATTGTAATTTGAACAGTATGTCCTTTTTTTCCGTGTTTTCTTGCAGTCATGCCTACATGGTCTGAAAGCTCAAGCAATATTGACTTTGCATATTCAATGTCAACTATATCCCGGGGCAGGGTGGTTGACCTGCCTATGGATTTCATATCTTCCTTATTTTGCTCTACAGGCCTTGTATCTATGCCTTTAGCCAAAAGTACCAGGTCGGCACCGGCTTTTCCCAATCTTTTATAAACATTATCCTTATTTGCCAGAGCTAAGTCCTTAATTGTAAAAATACCCATATAATTAAGTTTTGACGCTGTCTGTTTTCCTACCCCATACATATAATTAACAGGCAGGGGCCACATCTTTTCCTGAATATCTTTTACCCAAAGCTCTGTTATACCCAGAGGTTTTTTCATTTCAGAAGCCATTTTGGCTAAAAATTTGTTCTCTGATATACCTATTGAGCACCATAAATCAAGGTCTATCCTTATTCTCTCCATAATACTTTTTGCAGATTCCAAAGGATGACCGAAAAGTGTTTCGCAGCCTGTCATATCAAGCCAGGCTTCATCAATACTGTTTTGCTCAACAAGGGGTGTATAGTCTGACAGTATATTCATAACTTCTTTGGATTTCTTTTCATAGAAACTATGGTCGGGAGGAATAGTAATTAAGTCCGGGCACAGGCGAAATGCTTCCCTTAAAATCATGGCAGTTTTTACGCCGCATTTTCTGGCTTCATAATTGGCAGTGAGCACTATTCCCGTCCGGTTCACCGGGTCGCCTGCCACTGCTGCCGGCTTGCCGGCAATTTCAGGGCGGCGGGTTTTTTCGCAGCTGATATAAAAAGCATTCATGTCAACTAAAAAAATAACCCTTTTCATATTATCACCTTAGCTTGATTTAAATCCCGATAAGTTGAGAAGTTTTATGCCCAAGAATACATCCAGGTCGATAACAACTTCATCTTTAGGCATTATCACTGAATTAGAAACATATACCTCTATTCCGTCAACAGTATATAATCTGTAGTTTTCCGGAACTTTTGGTTTCCTTGCAATAATCTCCGGTATGGGTACAAGCACGCTTTCGCTGCTTAATCTGTTCTCCGGAATTTCAATTGAAACCTGAAGCTTGCCCTTTTTATTGAGGTGTTTCTTCGCTTTTTCAGTTATCCTTATAATATTTTCATCATTCATGCAATGCTCCTTTAACGGCTGTATTCCTTCAGCCAACAAAGATAATAACTTAAATCAAAAAATATACTACTAACAATATACCCAATATAATTCTATACCAACCAAACACTTTGAAGTCATTATTTTTAATATATCTTATCAAAAACCTTATTGCTATCACAGATACAATAAAGGCGACTGCCATTCCTGTAAGCATTACTGCCATTTCTAAACCTGTAAATTCAAAACCGAACTTTACCAGCTTCAATGCACTTGCTCCGAACATAACAGGAATTGACAGGAAAAATGAATATTCAGCTGCAATATTACGTGATGTACCAAGTATTATAGCTCCTAATATGGTGGCTCCCGAACGGGAAGTTCCCGGCACTAATGACAAGACTTGAAAAAAACCTATGGCTAATGCGGTTTTATAGGACAGGTCTTTAAAACCCTTTATTTTTGCCCGCTTCCCCTTGTTTTTATTCTCAATTATGATGAACAAAATACCATATAAAATTAAAGTTACTGCTACAGTTTGATAATTATAGAAGTTTTCATCAAACCAGTCATCAAGCAGGAGCCCCAATACAGCTGCAGGCAGCACGCCTATTATTACCTTAATCCATATCTCCACGGTATCTCTTTTTTGTTTCTGTGTCTTGCTTGGAGCAAGGGGATTGAGTTTGTGGAAATATAGGAGTACAACAGCCATAATGGCACCTAATTGTATAACAACCCTGAACATTTCCATAAATTCTTGAGAAGCATCAAATTTTATAAACTCTTCAACTAAAATCATGTGTCCGGTACTGCTGATAGGCAGCCATTCAGTTATGCCTTCAACAATTCCCAGTATTATTGCTTTTATTATTTCTATGTACATTTTACCTCCAAGCCCTCTTAATTTTATAACACATATGAAATTCTGCAGCCCTGTTGCACAATTTTGTTTGCTCTTTTCGTCGCACAAAATTGGCACTCGTTGCGAATGACCTACCGCTATTTTTCTCTCCCTTTGGTCGAAAAAATAGGGTTAGGGCATCTCACAGTCTCGTTGCACAATTTTGTTTGCTCCTTTCGTCGCGCAAAATTGGCACTCGTTGCGAATGACCTACCGCTATTTTTCTCTCCCTTTGGTCGAAAAAATAGGGTTAGGGCATCTTTATTATATATTTTGTTTAGTAAATTTTCAATAATATAATTTATTCAAAATTGTTCCGCATAACAAACACAAAACTTGTTCCCTCATTAAGCCTGCTTTCAGCAAACATCTCGATATTATGCCTTAAGGCTATTTGTTTTGCAATAGTAAGTCCAAGTCCGGTCCCTGTTTTGTTTTCATCGGATTTCACACTGTAGTATCTGTCAAATATATTTGAAAGGTCTTCTTTTGATATTCCTATACCTTCATCTTTAATAATTATCTGATTACCTTTTAAAGTAATATAAATACTTTTGTTATAATAGGAAAATTTAATTGCATTATCTATGACTGTCAAAAACATTTGACGAAGACGTCCATAGTCTCCCTTGGTTAAAAATACATCTCTGTCCAAACTGAATTCAATATTTATGTTTTTCTGCCTTGCCAAGTTAGAAGCGCTTCTGACAGAATCCTTCAATACATCACGGATATTCAGCTCTTGCATTTCTATTCTAAAATCCGTATTTTGCAGTCTTGACAATTCTAAAAGATCATTTACCAGTCTTTCTAAGCTTTTACTTTCATTCAGCATCTGTTTATGATATTCCTTAACCTGTTCAGGTTCGTTTACCACTCCGTCTGAAAGTGCTTCAAGAGAGCCTCTGATAACAGTTACGGGTGTTCTTAATTCATGAGAAATATTTGATATGAAATCCTGCCTTTGTTTTTGAACTCTATTTCTTTCTTCATCCGATTCACTGAGTCTTTGGCTCAGTATGTCCATTGTTGCTGCTAACTCACCAATTTCGTCGTTTTGTTTAATACCCGTTTTTACGCTGTAATTCCCGGCAGCAAGAAAAGCCGCAATGTTTTTCATCTTTTCCAGCGGTCTGGTAAATGTTAAAGCAAATGCAACTGATAAAAATACAGATAAAATCAAAGCAGTAAGAATACTGAACAATAAAATCCTAAAGCCTTCATTAATTGCATCATTCATACCTTTAACGGGCGAATGTATTAAAAGCGCTCCTATAATTTCGCCGTTGGAGGTAATGGGGGTGCCCACAGTCAATGCAGGTGATTCTAAAAGCCTGCTGAAGCCTTCACTGAAGGTTGTTTCACCTTTAAATACGTTTTTAACAACAATATCCGCATCCTGCGGCAAATCGGCATAATTGTATTGCATGTGGGACATGCTTCCTGTTATTAAAAGATTCAATTCTTCATCGACAATCCATGCATCTGCCATGGCAATATCATCTAAATTACGTATATATAGACCCAAGCCTCCTTGCATGCCCATCATGCCGCCGTGTCTGCCCATGCCCTGTCCAAAGTATAAACTTGTTCCGTCCATTAATTCTGAAATTGTATCTGCAATTGTTAGGGCACGGCTTTCAAGGTCTTTTTTATGGATTTCAACAGCATTGTTTTTAAACAGAACCATGAATATACCGCCTATAATTATCGAAAAAACTATTAATGCCGCAGAAAAATATACAATCAGCTTTATGGTAATTTTATTCTTCATCATATACCTCAAACTTGTAGCCTACTCCCCATATTGTTTTAATTTCCCAATTCTCATGGTTAAAATTATCAATTTTAGAGCGGAGTCTTTTAATATGAGAATCAACAGTCCGGCTGTCTCCGTAATAATCATATCCCCACAGACTGTTTAGAAGATTGTCTCTTGTAAAAACTTTATTCTTATTCACAGCTAATGTCCATAGAATCTCTATTTCCTTTTTTGTTAAGGAAACATTGCTGTTGTCAATTGTAACCATGTAATCTTCCATATTTATTCTTAAATTATCATATATGAATAATTGACTGCTTACATTGTCGGCTCCTATCCTTCTTATGACCGCTCTCACCCTTGCCATTACTTCGCCGGGAGAAAATGGTTTAACGATATAATCATCCGCACCGATATCGAGCCCCATAATTCTCTCAAAATCCTCTCCCCTCGCTGTAATCATAATAACGGGAACATTTGAAACCTTTCTTATTTCACGGCATACTTCAAATCCGTCCATTATGGGCATCATAACGTCAAGCAAAACAATATCCGGTTTGTATGCATTAAATGCTTCCAAAGCCTGCCTGCCGTTGTAAGCTATTTTTACATTATAGCCTTCCTTTTTTGCATATTCCTCCAATATAGATGTTATCTGCTTGTTGTCGTCTGCAATTAACATTATTGCCATATGTCCACCTTATATGTTTTTTGTAATTATAACATATTAAATCTATATTGTGGCAAGATTATGTTTTTATAAAAAATAAATTAATATTTTTTTAATAATAAAAACATAAAATTGACACAAAGATTGGTTATATTAACATAGAAAATAAAAAGGAGGTCTAAAATGAAAAAATTAAACAAAATTTTAATAGTCAGCTTAGTACTAATAATGGTATTAGCTGCATCAATCACTGCTTATGCATTTACGGTAAGGACACCTGCAGAAATAGTTGCGGACTTAACAGGTAAAGGCGCTGAAGAAGTTGCTGAAATAAGATATGAGTCAGGCAAAACATATGGTCAAATTGCCTATGACGAGAGCGAAGAAACTTGGGATTGGGAGAAATTCAAAGATGAAATGTTTGAAAACAGAAAGGCTTTTATAGAAGAAAGAGTTAAAGATGGAACCCTTACCCAGGAAGAAGCTGATGAGATACTTGAAAACTTCGAAATAATGCCGGAAAACTGCCTTGGAGCAGGCGGCGGTTACGGAATGGGAAGAGGTTTTGGTATGATGAGAAATCAGTTTGGTAACGGTAGTGGTTTTGGAAACGGCGGCAGAGGTATAGGTTTTGGCGCAGGCAGATGCGGCAGAGGTTCTTTGTAATAATAATCTATCACATTAGTTTAATTGTACTCATATTATAATATTAACAATTACAGAAAGGAATTTGAAATATGTACAATTATTATAACTATCCATGCCCAAATATGTCACCCTGGTACAGGCAGCAAGACTGGATGTATGATCGCCAAGGAATGTATAGAAACCCATGCTTTTATAATACTCCGATGAGGAGCCCTGATATGAACAACTATCTCGACCATCCGTTCTATCCAAACTATCCTTATAATCAAGAACCTGTTAATAATTCCTGGGCATTGCAATATCCGAGAGAAAGCGGTTTTGTGGAGCTTAGGGATTACGGTCCCAATCCATTTGTAATCGATATTGAAGAAGCAACCATGCAAAATAATAATTATAGAACAGCTTTATGGACAGGTGAGAATATGCAGCTCACTTTAATGAGCTTAGGTGTTGGAGAAGATATCGGTTTGGAAATGCATCCTGATAATGATCAATTCATACGAATTGAAGAAGGTCGTGGTCTTGTACAAATGGGCGAAACAGAAGACATTTTTAATTTTGAAGAGTTGGTTTATGATGATATGATATTTATAATACCCGCTGGTAAATGGCACAACTTGACTAATACAGGCAATACACCTCTAAAATTGTATTCGATTTATGCACCGCCGCAGCACCCTCACGGAACCTTTCATAAAACAAAAGCTGAAGCAGAAGCTGAACATGGTCACTAAAGCTTTTCCATAAAAAAAAGGACTGTTTCTTCTTATGGGAGAAACAGCCGTTTTTTCATTTATTAATCAAGCTGAAGAACCTTGTAAAGTATTACAGCCATTTCAGCCCTTGAAATCATTGACTTTGGATACAAGTATGAATTGCTTCCTTGAATTACGCCTGCCTTAACCAAGGTTGCCACTGAAGTAACCGCATAATCAGATACTGAATTCCTGTCCTTAAAAGCAGTTAAATCACTTGATTTACCTGCGGTCAGTTTTTTGCCCTCAATTATCAATGCCCTGTCAACAAGAGCCATAGCATCTTCCCTGGTTATTCCTGCAGCCGGCATGAACTTGTTTCCATCGCCCTTTGCAATACCCAGAGATTTGGCAACGGCAATTGCATTGTAGTAGTAGCTGTCCTTAGGAACATCACTGAAATTGCCCCTGTCGGTTGCTTTTAAATCCAAAGCCCTGTACAGCATGAGCATGAAATCACCACGGCTTACATTTTGTGCCGGACCGTAATTATTGTTTCCGATACCGTTAACTACTTTTTCTTTAACCAAATAGTCAATATAAGATGCCGCCCATGCATAATCCTTGCCTACATCCTTGAAATACAAGGAGCTATCAGTTTCAAGCACATATACAACTTCAATCTTCACTGAGCCTGTAAATGAAACCCCGTCAATATTGTATCCCGTATACTTTATGGTAACTGTTCCGTAATAATCTTTGTAAGGTACAAATGTAATTTTTGATATGGAAGGAGTATCATCATAATAGTATTTTCTGCTGGATGTTACTGCAGAATCATACCTTGCCGGTGATGTATAATTATAATAAAGTGTGCCGTTTTTTGCTGAAGGCAGGGTAAATGTTACATAATCCAATTTTTTGCCTGTAGCTTCCTTAGATGCATCATTGAAATATTTATCGTTAAACTTAATTTCAACATCTTCCTTTGTTGAAATTTTAATGTCGGATGCAACCGGAACTTCTTTAGTTACCGTAATTCTTACCGCACCTGTATATGACTTTCCGCTGATATTATATCCTGTATATGTAATAACTACAGTTCCTGTATACGAGGAGTTTGGAACAAATGTTATATCATCCAAATCCTTATCATAATACTTAGTTGTTGAAGAAACCTTGGACTGGTTTTTTGTATCGTATTTATAGTACAGAGTTCCGTAAGTAGATGAAGGTACTGAGAATCTAACATAATCTAAATCTTTCCGTGTAACATCCCAGCATTCATCTTCAAAATCATCATAATCAAAATTTACAGGCGAGTATGAGCCGGTTTTATATGTTATGTCATCTGCATCAGTATCGAGCTTATCTATTTTAACTTCAATTTCACCGTTATAGGAAACTCCCTTATTATTGTAACCAGTGTAAGCAATGGTCACTGTTCCTGAATAATTATTATATGGTACAAATGAAATTTCATCTATATCATCGGCGTAATACTTTGTGCTTGCTGAAATTTTAGATTGATTTCCCGAGCTTGAGGTTATATACAAGGTTCCTCTTGATGATGAGGGAAGGGTAAATTTTACATAGTCTAATTTCTGCCCTGTTCCATCTTTACATACATCTTTAAAATCATCTGAATCAAAATTTGCTTCCACGTTTATATATGTGGAATACTTAATTTTATCTATAGAAACAGTTTTTTCAACAACACTTATTTCCAGCTTGCCTGTGAATACATCACCACTGGTATTATAGCCCTTGTATGGTATGGTGAATTTCCCAAAATAACTGCTGTTAGGTACAAAGGACATTTTATCCAAGTCTGCTTTAGCGTAATTTTTATCCTTAGCAACTGTTGTACCTTTATTTGTTGATGACACATAATCCATATAAATTGTGCCGATTGAAGAAGAAGGCATTGAATCAAATCTTATGTGATCAAAGGTACCTTTCACAGTTTCAGCACAGGCAGCAATAAATTTGGATGAGCCCAATTTAAGAACTGTATTTTGCATAGTTTCAAATTTGCCGGCTGAGGCAGAAGGATATATAACATCGATGCTTAATGCTGCAACACCGTCAGCCTTGATTCCATCACTGCCATAAGCTGTTACGGTAAATGAAGCTGTACCTGTGGTGGAAGTGGGAGGTTCATAAGCTAAAGTGCCAATATTCGAAACGTTAATTTGAGTATCCGGTTCGTAATTATCATTGCTTCCTTTATATATTAATCTGCCGACGGTATTGCCTGCTGTGTTGATGGAAATATAGCCCATTTCTGTCCCGTCATTTTTATTATAAAGTTTTTTAAAATCGTCACTATTTAAAACAATGCTGGTTTTTACCCTTGTTTCCATTGAAATTTTCCCGCTGAATGTTGCAGGTTGAGGGTCATCTCTTTTTACACTGACTTCATACCGTGTAGTGTATGTAGTATCATTCCCTAAAGCATAAGTATAATATACATCCATTATTACCGGTGAGCCATCAACTTCAGCTTCACTGCTGCCTGAAGGAAACTCAATCGCTTTCTTTTGGTATCCATCCTTTAACTCATATTCTATGCCTGATAAATATAATTCATCCCCACTATAGCTGAATGGAACAGTAAATGTCACCTTGGTCCCTGATATAGCAGCTTCTTTCATGGCTGCAGAATGGCTTGCTGATTTAAGAACCATTTCACCATCACCATCAGCATAAACTAAATTGCCGGAGCTCAACATCATTGATGCTATCATCATTAACGTAAGAACTAGAGCCATGCTTCTTTTAACTGTAGATGGCATGCAGTCTTTGCCTTTTCTCTTCATAATTATCCCTCTCTTTGTTTAAACTTTATATAAAATTTGAATTTCTCAATATTTTATCATTCACCTGTTTATGTATGGAATATATAAAATATAACTGACTATATTGTAGTATAATTCTTGACAATTATCAATACTTGAAAAAAATGTTTCAATCCTTGATATCAATCTTTAGTTTACATATTTATTATTATGTAAATCACCTTAGCTAAGCCAAAAAGTGGACTGTTTACATATTTTTAATTATGTAGCCAAATAGTTTGTCATTCTAATATTCTATCCAGGAGCACAAGGGCTTCGGCTCTTTTTATATTGTTTTGGGGCCTGAAGGTATTGTCTTCATAACCTTTAATCAAGTTATGTTCTGCTGCTGCTCCAACATATCCTATAGCCCAGCCGCTGATTTGTCTGCTGTCATAAAACGAATCAGCTCCTGTGACATTGCCTTCTAATTTTAGTATCCTTGACACGATTATCGATGCCTGTTCCCTTGTAATATAATCTTCCGGAGCAAACAAAGTTTTAGAAACTCCTATTATTTCTCCCTCCTTGTATGCTTTTTGGATTTCTTCATAATACCAGTTTTCTTCTTTTACATCTGCAAATGCAATTTCTGCAGTTTCTTTAAAAGCAAAGGCATTGTTTACTATTTTGACAAATTCCGCCCTTGTGATAAATTTTTCCGGTCTGAAGGTCCCATCATCGTATCCTGTAATATATCCCATATCAATCCATTTCTGTATTACAGCTTGAGCCCAGTGCCCCTGGTAGTCTTTTGCCGCCGCCGGGCTTTTATAAAGCCCCTGGTAGAGTGAGTTCAAAAGGTCGCCTTCTGAATCCTGGCTTAATTCCCAAATCATTGCCCCCCCTAAATTTTTTTCTTTTATGTAGTCTGCCTTTAATGCTATAGAATGTGAATCATCATAGCTTATAAATGTCCTTCCGTTATAAAGCCAGGGTACCAATGATTCTTCATGAAAATTTTTCGTGTATTCCGGCTTGCTGAGACAGTCTTTTTTAATTACATCGTAATCCAGTGCCCTGCCTTCAGTATGAGTTTGATACAGACCCTTATCGGTATTTTTTGATACCCTATATGAATAACCGTAAAAAGGAATTCCCACCACCAGCTTATCAGCCGGCAATCCGGTATTTAACCACGCCTTGACGCTTGTATCAATACTTATTTTATATTGATATGATTCATCATTATTGTTATACAAGGGTGAATTAAAATCAGTATATGTATCCCAAGGTCCATGGATATCATAGGTCATTAGGTTTACATAATCTAAATAATGATGAAATATATCTGCCTCCGTGTTTTCTATGTAATAATTGCTTGCTCCTGCAGCAATAGTCAGCAGGTATTTTTTATTATCCTTCAATTCTTGAACATTCAGCTTTTGGCGAATCTCCTTTAAAAGCAGGGTGAAATTTTCTTTGTCATGAGGGCTTTTTGAGTTTGTTTCAAGTCCTCCCCCCACAGGGTATTCCCAGTCTAAATCCACTCCGTCAAGTCCGTATTTGGAAATAAAATCAACACAGCTGTCTGCAAATTTTGTTCTGGATACTTCTGTTGACGCCATATCCGAAAACCTTCCGGACCAATTCCAACCTCCTACTGAAATTAAAACTTTCAAATCAGGATTAATTCCTTTTAGTTCCTGAAACTTTTTAAAGTTTTCAGGATCTCTGTCCGGATATCCCATTTCTATTTTGTAATCTGAGCTGATATTTGCAAAGGCATAATTTATATGGGTTAATTTGCTTATATCAATTTTTTCCGGACTATATCCCGAATAAGACTTCCATGCAGGATAATATCCTATGATTACCTCTTGTTTATTTTCACTTTTTTCGTATGTTTCCTTTGTCCTTTCAACCCCTTCAGATAGAATGGATGTTGCTTGCCCTATGTAAAACATCATAATTAAGACTGCTGCCATGAATAAATATTTTAATTTTGACTTTTTCATATGTGGTGTGATGTATATATGTATACAACCTGCCTCCTATAGAGTTTTCTAAATTATAGCATACCGCTATTGTTTTTAAATCTTGAAATAAAAGGCAGTTTCAATTACACTTAACACATTTTCCATTATAAGCTAATGTTCCTTCCACATGTGAGTTAGGCCCTCTTCATTAATTATTAGACGATATAAATTTATTAAAGTTCCATAGATTTTTGTTGCAATTTGTAATCCTTTGACGGAAGTAACTTTTTTGCTTGTACAAAAGTTAGCTATGGGTTAAAATGACTTAGAATATTTATTAAAAGGATAAATAAATGACTAATAATATTAACTTGACAGAAGGAAAAATACGCAGTGCATTAGTAAAATTGGCACTTCCCATAATGGGGACTTCATTTATACAAGTGGCCTACAACTTGACAGATATTATGTGGCTTGGCAGGCTCAGCACCGAAGCTGTTGCAGCTGCAGGGGCGGCCGGCTTCTTTTTATGGTTTGGCTCAGCCCTGGTCATGATTGCCCAGGTGGGAGTAGGGGTTAAAGTTGCCCATTCTTACGGAAAAGGGGATATTCAAGCAGCAAAAACCTATATTAACAATGGACTTCAGCTTAATATATCCATCGCCTTACTATACTCTTTATTTTTATACTTATTCAGACATGAAATAATCGGATTCTTTAATATTGAAGATGCAGGCGTTGTTAAAATGGCCCTTGAATATTTAATAATTATTTCAATAGGAATGATATTTTATTTTTTGAATCCTGTTTTTTCTGCAATTCTAAATAGCAGCGGAAACAGCATTACTCCTTTTAAAACAAACACAATCGGATTAATTGCCAATATTGTCATTGACCCTTTACTGATATTCGGTATGGGTCCCTTCCCTGCTTTAGGAATCAAAGGTGCTGCATTGGCAACAATAATGTCTCAATTTTTTGTAACCGTAATCTTCTTGATTATCGGGAAAAAATATAACACAATTTATTCACATGTCAAATTATTTAATAAAGCAAACTTTCAAATCATTAAAGATATAATCAAAATAGGATTTCCTCCCTTCGTTCAAGTAGGTATCCATGCGGGCATATCTATAGTTCTTACAAGGATACTGGCAGTCTTCGGACCGGCAGCAATTGCTGTTCAAAGCATCGGCTCTCAAATTGAATCTATAACATGGATGACGACTGAAGGCTTCTCTCAAGCAATTTCAGCCTTTGTCGGGCAAAACTACGGTGCAGGAAAAATAAAAAGAATAAAGGAAGGTTATATAAAGGGTATACAAATTATAGGGGGTATCGGTGTATTTGCAACTTTATTATTAATATTAGGTGCAAAACCTTTATTTACATTATTTACTCCAAATGATCCCCTTGCAATTCAAGAAGGAATAATTTATCTTAAGATTTTAGGTTTGTCTCAATTTCTTATGGCAATTGAAATCGGTACTACCGGAGCATTTAACGGATTGGGAAAAACTATCTACCCAACGGTAAATGGAATTATATTGAATGTTTTAAGAATTCCGGCTGCCCTTGTTTTAAGCAAAACAGCCTTGGGCTTGCCAGGTGTTTGGTGGGCAATCAGCGTTTCTTCAAATTTAAAAGGACTGGTCTTGTTCGTTTTGTTTTATTTCTATTGGAAGCATTTTGAACGAAATTTTGCTCATTTAACTAATTGAATTTCTTATTTGTTAACCAAGATAGGCTTCCTTCATATAATAAGTAAATAGAATGATAATATCAGGAGGAAATAAATGGCTATCAGACCGCCTATTTTGCGGGCAGGTGACACAGTTGGAATAGTAACCCTTGGCAGCCCTCCGGATGCCGGAACAATTGATATAGGAATACAAACCCTTCAATCCATGGGTTTTAATGTTCTTGTGGGCGACCATGCCTATTCCAATGCAGGTATTGTAGCTGCATCTGCCTTGGAGCGGGCTGAAGATTTAATGAATATGTTTGAAACCCCGGATGTCAGGGCTATCATACCTAGCAGAGGCGGCACAGGGGTTTCGGATATAATTCCCTACCTTGATTATGATGTAATAAGAAACAATCCGAAAATCATCACCGGATACAGCGATATAACAATTCTGCTTAATGTTCTTTACCAATTAGCCGGCCTAATCACCTTTCATAGTCTTTTGTTATTGAATTTCAGACCTACAACCCCTGCATATAATTTTGATCAGTTTTTTGCTGCCACATCAACCATAACCGCCCCGAGACCTTTGGAAAATCCGCCGGAGATGCCGCTGATAAGCAGGGTTCAGGGCAATGTAACAGGAACCATAGTGGGAGGAAACCTTACATCCTTTGTTGATAACTTAGGTACTCCCTTTGAAGTGGATACTAAAGGCAGGATTTTGTTTATTGAAGAAACACATGAAGCAGCAAGCCGTGTTTACAGAATGATTGCTCATTTGATACATGCAGGTAAATTTAAAGACTGTGCAGGGATTATTATGGGAGAATGTGCAGGCTGTTATGCAAATTACGGTAAATCATACGAAGACATAATAAATGAAGTTATTGTTCCCTTAGGCAAACCTCTTATGACTAATTTAGCATCAGGACATGGAGTATATAAAATGGCTGTTCCCATAGGTGCAGTAACAAATCTTAATACTTACAATAATACGTTAACAGTATTAGAACCTACAGTCAGCCTGTAGGTTCTATCAGGAAATCGACTGGTTATTCTTAAAAAAATCCTCCCAAGGGTCTTTTCCACCAATCCTTAAAAGGCTTTCTTCCATATTTATGCCGTCCGGAGCAACTGTATGCAGTTCATCCCATCCAATGGGCATTGAAACCTTAGCACCTTTTCTGGCCCTTAAGGAATAGGGTGCAATACTGGTAGCTCCTCTGGCATTTCGAATCCAGTCAATAAATATTCTGCCTTTTCGGCTGGCCTTTCTGACATTGCTTGTGTATCTGTCCGGCCATTTATTTTCCATTACCAGAGCGACCTGTTTCGCAAAATCATAAAACTTATCCCAGGCTGCAGGCGGCTTTAAAGGAACAAGAATATGGTAGCCTTTGCCTCCGCTGGTCTTAAGATATGAATTCAGCTTTAATTCATCCAGAATACTTTTCACATCCTCCACACCTTGGCGAACCCTTTCCAGGTCCATTCCTTCATCCGGATCCAAATCAAAAACCATTATATCCGGCTGCTCAAGATTATTAATTGTGGATGCCCAAGTGTGAAATTCCAATGTACCCATCTGTGCTTCCGATATAAGTCCGGTTATGTTTTCGATATAAAAGTATTCCTCTGTTTCATTGCTGCTATTAATAACGGGTATGGTAATAACCCCTTTTATTCCGGGTCCCGGGTGCTTTTTATAAAAGCAAGCCTGGGACACCCCCTTAGGGCAACGGACAATGCTTAGAACCCTGTGTCTCACAAAGGGCAGCATACGATCTGCAATTTTTGAATAATATCTGACTACATCTTCCTTCTTAATCCCAAGCTCCTCATATATTATTTTATCCGGGCTTGAAATATTAACCCCTTCAATAATAAGTCCTTTTTCCTTGGCTGGATTTGCTTGTTTAGGATTTCTCTTTACTGAATTATCATTATCTGCATTCATTTCCGGCTGGATATCATCCTCCTGCTTTTCTCTTCTTATTTCCTTAATGTTCTTATCTTCTCTCAAACCTTTGTAGCTTGCCTGCCTCAGCAGATTATCCCTGGTCCATTCGGCAAACTTTATTTCTGCAGCCAGCTTCGGCTCAAGCCATATAATCTTTTCATTAGACTTTGTCTTTGGCACCTGACTGAAAGGAGGCTTATCATGCCTTATACCCTCAAATTTACTTTCAAGAACCTCCATATCGCTTTCGCTTATACCTGTGCCTGCACGTCCTGCATATATTAAATCATCACCCTCATAGAGACCAAGAAGAAGGGAACTTACTCCCCATGTTCTTTTATCTGATAGTGAATATCCTCCTATAACAAATTCCTGCCTTTTATCGCATTTAAGTTTTATCCAGTCATCATTCCTATATCCGCTGTAAATGGAGTCAGGCTTTTTGCCCACTATGCCTTCCATGCCTGCCTGGCAGGCAGCGGCAAAGCTTTCCTTGCCGCATCCTTTTACAAAGCGGCTGTAATACAGGTTGTTGGGTGCATCCAGCATTAAATTTTCAAGCTTTTCTTTTCTTTCAATCAAGCTTTGTCCCCTCATATCCTTTCCATCAAGAGCAAGCAAATCAAAAACAATATAGCTTAATCTTTGGGGGTTTTTATCTTTTAAATAGTTTTGTAAAGCTTGAAAATCTGTCTTGCCTGAATCAACTGTTGCAACTATTTCACCATCCAAAACCATTGCCCTTCCCTGTGCCAAGTCTATAAGTGAAGAAGCTATAGTATAGAATCTTTTTGTTATATCATTGCCCTTTCTTGTAATAAGCCGGCTACTGTTGCATTCAACAAATGCCAGGGCTCTGTAGCCGTCATATTTCATTTCATAGAGCCAGTCATCTCCTTGGGGAACAGTCTTGACTAATTTAGCAAGCTGCACATCTGCCTTGTCAAAAGGATTTTTAATGAACTTTTCGTCTTGACCTTTTTCAATTTCAGCCATTGTCCGCCCTGTCCTTATGCTTGTTGTGAATTCAGACATTCCTTCTTCATCCTTAACATACTCATCCTTTTCCTTCAGCCAAAGCCAGTTATTACTTTTCTCCCCTGTTTTCGCCCTCATTCTGACCAAAGCCCATCTGCCCCTTAAACGGCTTCCTTTTAAAGCAAATTTAAGCATACCTTCACTTAAGCCCTCTTCCACATTTACATAAGGCTCCCAGTATCCTTCATCCCAAAGCATTACTGTGCCCCCGCCATACTCACCCTTTGGAATGGTACCCTCAAAATTCCTGTATTCCAAGGGATGGTCCTCTACCTGTACGGAAAGTCTTTTGTCCTTACTATTGTAGGAAGGACCCTTTGGAACTGCCCAGCTTAAAAGAACCCCCCTCCATTCCAGGCGCAAATCGAAGTGGTCCCTGCTTGCAAAATGGCGGTGGACAACAAATCTTAAGCTTTCTTCGGAGCTTTCCTGCTTCCCTTCCGGCTCTAAAGTTTTATAAAAGTTTCTTTTTTCATTGTACTCTTTTAATCCTACAGTCATTATGCTGTTTCCTTATCTTTTTTTGCCTTATCTACACTTGCCTTCAAAGCGTCCATAAGGTCGATTACTTTGCCTGCACTTTCAGGCTCCGCAGCAACAACTTCCTTTCCTGATATTTTTGCCTCAATAAGCCCGCGGAGCCTTGCTTGATATTCATCCTTGTACCTGGAAGGGTCAAAGGGAGTATCCATGGAATTAATCAACAGCTTTGCCATATCGAGTTCCTGCTCGGCAACCTCAGGCTTGATATATTGTTTTTGAATTTCTTTTACTTCATCTGCAAAAAACATGGTGGAAATAAGTATGCCTTCCTCCCGAGGAATTATAGCCATCAATGTATCTTTAGCCCCCATTACAGTCTTTCCTATAGCTATTTTTTGTTCAGCCACCAGTGCCGACCGCAGCAGTTCAAAGGCCTTCTCTCCTCCCGCCTCCGGTGCTGCCTGATATGTTTTTTCATAGTAGACAGGGGAAATCTGATTAAGCCGGGCAAAATGAAGAATTTGTATGGATTTTTCTTTCTCAGTTTTTATTTTTTCAATTTCTTCATCTGTAATTACAACATACTTGTCCTTATCATACTCGTATCCCTTTACAATTTCTTTAGAAGTAATTTCTTTACCGCAGTGGGCACAGGTTTTCTTATATCTGATTCGGCTGTTGTCCTCTGCATGAAGCTGGTTGAATCGAATGTCATTGTCCTGGGTTGCCGTATACATGGCAATAGGAATGGCAACCATGCCAAAAGTTATAACTGATTTACGTGATATCATAAAACACCTCCAAGGTTATTGTTTCCAATTGTGGTGTATTAATTCCCATTCTTAAGGAAAGTTATTTGTGCTTTGAAAATTGTCGAGTTTGTGCTTTCGTTAATTCCTTCTATGTAGACCAAATTATTCTTCACACCGGCTTTATCTGTATAAAGCTGAATGGTTTCGCCGGGCAGGGCTTCATGCATATAGTCAACCTGAATTGAGTTGATACTGTGTTTTTTATGAATTTCAAAACTGAAGCAGTCCATAATATAATCAATATATTTAGCATTGTTTAAATGCTCGTTAATGTCAATATCGCTGTAACCGACAGTTTTCTTATAAGATAAATTCAGATCTCCTGTCGGTTTTATTTTATCCTCTGAAAGGGTAATAGGTCTTTCCCTGTCAACATTTGGGAATCCTTCTTCTACGATACTGCTTCTTCTAAGTCTCCTTGTTTTGTTATCTATTACAACCCATTGGCTGAATGCCTTTGCAATTATATTCCCTCCACTGTCATAGACTAAAAAATTTCTGTTAAACTGCACCTTATCAGGCTGCTCCGGCCAAGTTTCAATTGTTATTTCTTCCTTGTATTTTGCATGTCTTATTATTTCAACCAGAGCACGGTTTAAAACCCATATGATGCCGTACTTTGCCTGCAAAGTATCCCTTCCTACGCCGATATTATAAGCATGGCTCGTTGCCATATCCTGTAAATATACAAACAGCGAGCTTAGCTTAAGATTTCGCCTAAAATCAATATCATTTACTTCAACCGTGAATTTCTTTTTAAAAATTGCTTCCATTTTATACCCCTATCTGTTTGAAACAGTCTAAATTTATCTCATGAAATCATGCAGTATCACACGGGATGACTAAATGCTTTTAATGAAGGCCTTTGCATTTTTGATTTGTCTGTTAACATCATCGTAGGATGTACCCCCATAGCTGTTTCTGTTCCTGATGCAGTTTTCTATTGTGAATTGGCTTAAGTCCTCAATCTCAACGGGGAATCCTATTTCTTTTAAATCCTCTTTATTTACATCCGGAAATGTCTTTGACTTAAGTTCACAATACCTGACTAATTTACCCACAATTTCGTGAGCCTCTCTGAATGGTATATCTTGCTTAACTAAAAACTCTGCCACATCTGTTGCTTCTATAAAACCTTTTTTGACCTGTTCTCTCAATACATCTTCATTAAAGCTTATATTTTCAAGCATCCTGGCAAATATAAAAACAGTCCTGTCCAAGGTATGTATGCTGTCAAAAAGAGCCTCCTTGTCCTCCTGGTAATCCTTGTTTAATGTTAAAAATGTACCCTTTAAAACAGTCAAAAGTGTTATGAGGTTACCGATAGCCCTTCCCGATTTACCGCGAACTAATTCAGCAATATCCGGGTTTTTCTTCTGAGGCATAATAGAGCTTCCCGTACAAAAGCTGTCATCTATAGTGATAAAATTAAACTCCTGAGAATTAAAGACAATAATTTCTTCTGCAAAACCGCTTAAATGAGTCATGCACAGGGCAGCATTAAATAAGTATTCTGCAATGTTGTCCCTTGATGCAACAGTATCCATAGCGTTTTCCGCAGGCTCGGAAAAACCTAACAATTCCGATGTTATAAAACGGTCTATAGGCAGGGTGGTTCCAGCCATTGCACAAGCACCCAAGGGGTTCTTGTCCATACGACTCAACAGCTCATTAAACCTTTCAACATTCCTTCTGAGTCCTTGAAAATGAGCCATGTAGTAGTATCCGGCGGTTATGGGCTGAGCATGCTGCAAATGAGTAAAACCAGGCATTATTTTATGGGATTCTTCCTCTGCCTTATTAACCAGGACATTAAGCAAGTCCATCAAATGATTTATTGAATTTTTTACCGCATCCCGCAAAAATAACGTTTCATCCAATGCATTCTGGTCGTTTCTGCTCCTTGCGGTGTGGAGGTATTTACCTGCTTCTCCGACTTCTTTTGTCAGCTCTTTTTCAATAATCATCATTATATCTTCATCAAGTATATTAAATTCAACTTCATTGTTTTCTATTTTTCTTTCAACTCTTGATAATCCCTCCAATATTTCTTGGCATATCTCCTGACTAATAATTTGTTGTTCCGCCAGCATTTTGACATGGGCCTTGCTTCCCCTTATGCTGTGTTTGTACAAAATATTATCAAAGCTTATCGATTCATTGTAGTCAGCAGTATAATTTTCCATAGTCTTGGAAAAACGGCCGCCCCATAAGTTCTTCATACATTTCATCCTTTCACTTATATAATCATAATCTTATTCAATAAAGCATTTCTTACGGCATATTATAACAGAGATTATTCAAAGAATCTAATATTAT
>CAZAYQ010000008.1:0-25150 GCA_964489345.1 uncultured Clostridia bacterium
TACTGCAATGGCACTTTTATTGGTATACACTGCCCTGTCCTTTTATCTATGACATGAGGGCTTTGCCTGACATAAGGGTTATTATTGGAAGGAATAAAGCATAAAAGGCCCCCTTTGTGTATATACTAACACATAGGGGGTGTTTCCTTTGAATCCAATAGAAGTGCATTATAAAAACAGCTTTGCGGCTATTAAAATTGGAAATTTTTTGGCAGAACACATGAATAATGCAGCAATAGTCTGTATCGGGACTGATAAGTGCATAATCGACAGCCTGGGGCCCTTAACAGGTACTTTGCTTATGAAAGAAAAAATCAAAGCAGATATTTACGGCACTTTGGAAAAACCTGTTCATGCCATTAATATCAATGATTACATAAAAAACTTAAAAAGGAAAAATTATGACTGCATTATAGCAGTGGATGCCTGTCTCAGCAATAAGAAAAACCAGGGAATCATAGAGGTAAGGGAGGGGCCTATTACACCGGGAAAGGGTATAGGGAAATTTCTTCCGGAAATCGGGGATGTATCAATAATAGGAATTGTAGATTCCAGCGACAAGGAATTTCATGATCTGGTTCAGGATACAAGGCTTTCCCTAATTTATGAAATGGCAGAAATAATCTGCGGGGGAGTATTGAATGCATGCAGCATGATTGTATCAGAAAGTTATGATCAGGCATCAATAAGCAGTTTTTAAGGTATGGGGACACACCTTCTCCTCTGGGATAGTATTTGAGTGTCGAAGGAATGTCCCCAATTATGTTACCCTTTATTTTAATGATTCTATTGCCGCCTTAAGCTGCAAATCTTCTATTGTATTTTCCGTATATTTTATCAATGCATTGTAGAGTGCATCCTGTGTTGCAAAATCAATTGTTCCGTATGGATATAAAAGATTATCTTCCTGAAACTTTTTAACTTGTTCAAATGACACTGTGTCGTAAACCCCGTCAGCTTTGTCTATTTCATAGCCTAATTCCATAAGTATCATTTCAGCTGCTAAAACATCAAGACTGACATTTCCCAACTGAGATTTTTCTTCCTTACTGAAACTCGGGTATTTGGAGAAATCTGTTTTTTCGTTTTCAACAATAATATCCGGCTCTATCCCTATTTTATGTACAGGAATTCTATCAACAGAAAAGTATTCTGCCGTGGTAAACTTTACACCGCTGCCGTCAACTAATGGATAGAGGGACTGGACCACACCTTTGCCGTAAGAGTTTGTGCCTACGATCTTTCCTTCATTTTTGTATTTAACGGCGCCTGCGAATATTTCTGTTGCACTGGCACTTCCTTCGTTAATCAAGACAGCTATTTCATATTTCTGTTCTTTCAGATTGCTTTCATAAATATCTTCCTTGCCGGCTGCGTATTCAACATATACTACAGGTCCCTTTGTAACAAACATGTTTAAGAGGTCAACTGCAGACTGCAATGTTCCTCCGCCGTTGTTACGCATATCTATTACAAGCTTTTCCACCTTATTCTCATCAAACATTTTCAGCTTTTTTTCCACAAGGTCCCCTGTGTTGTCGGAAAAACCGGTAACCTTTAAGTAGCCTATATTATCTTCCAATATTTTTCCTTCAACATTGTTTATTACTATTGCTCTTCTGGTCAAATCAAAAGTAAAACTTTCCTTCCCGCGGAGAATCCCTATTTTAACAGGTGTTCCTTCCTCTCCCCTTATAAGAAGGGATGCCTGGCTTGATGTGGCTCCCGTAATATCATATCCGTCAACGGTTTTTATAATGTCGCCTGCTTTGATGCCTGCTTCAAGGGCCGGCGAGCCTGACAGGGGAGTAACTACCACAACTTGTTTGTTTATATCAATAATTTGAACCCCTATGCCTGAAAATTCTCCGGCTGTATCTTCAAGCAAGGCCTGGTATTCCCTGGGGGTGTAGTAAGTGCTGTAATCGTCCAAAACACTGAAGAATCCGTCGTAAAGACCATTCATGATATCTTCCGGGTCTACCTGGTACTGATATTTGTCAAGTACAAAATATATTACCTTCTTCATAAATTCAACATCTTCACTGAATTTTTCCCGGTCGATTTCAACAGCAGCAGCTGAAGTAAATGAAAGTATTACAAGCAAAACTGCAATAAACAAAGAAATTCTTTTCTTCATAATGCACCTCGAATCTTTAAAATTGTGTATATTAATTTTAGCATTTATTAATTATAACATCAAGGATTACTTCATCAGTATGGTCCATGCCAAGATTTGATACCCGTGCTAAATTTTGTATTGAGCTTTCTGCACTGCAGCCTAAAATACCGTTATCTTCAGGTATATATATTTTTTCCATAGCCATTTTTGCAGCATCAACTGCAGCATCAACGGATATGGATAGTTTATAGGCACATCCAAGCTTTGCACCGTCACAGAGCATTCCTGAAACTCCTGCAATCATATTGTTTATAGACCCTTTAATCTGCTCATTGCTGCCACCAAGCATATATGCCAGACCTGCAGCACATCCCACCCCTGCTGCCACTCCGCAGCCGCATACCGGTGAAAGTGCACCTAAATATACTTTTACATAAATTGTTATCAAATGGCTCAAAGTCACTGACCGGAGTATTTTCTCATTTGGAATATTTTGTTCCCCCCCTATATAGGATATGGGAATTACTGCCACCAGGCCGTGATTGCCAGAGCCGGCGCTGCTCATTACAGGCAGAAGATATCCCGACATTCTGGCTTCTGAAGCAGCAGCAGTATATGCCTTAGCCATAGTGAAAACATCTCCTGCCTTTTTATACATATAAGTGCCTAAACCAAGACCCTGTCCCTCATTTAAACCTGCATCAGCTATTTTTAAATTCATATCAATTCCCTTTTGAATAAATGAAATTTCTTCTATGGGCACAGTGTTTGCATAATCAATAAGCTCATCAATTGTGAAGTTTTTAATTTCAAATTTTATTTCATTTTTTACTTTTTTTTCTTCACTGCCGGCATTAATTTCTTTGTCAAATAAAACTTCGTCATTTTTTCTTTCAAAAATGATATTGGTATGGGCATCCCGGATTATTACTGTTGCCCTATCCATATGACCGATTGCTTCTGCTTTAATATACAAACCTTGAATGTGAGATTTAAGCTTTAAGTCTATAATATTTGAATCCACAATTTCCAATGCTTTCCTTATGCTATCCTCATCAACATCCTTCAGTACTTCCAATACATATTCCGATTTGCCTATTATCAAAGAGAGGGCAGCTGCAAATATGATGCCGTGCTCGTCGGTACCCGGTATACCTACGCTGAATCCGTTTTTTAGTATATTTTTATCAACTTCTATATTTAGTTTTTTTACTTCAGTCCCCAATATTTCTTTTGCTCTGGCAACCGCATAGGCAACAGCTCCGGGCTCAGTGCAGCCTAATGCAGGAGTAACCTGGTTTTTCAATATATCTGTCAGTAGGTTAGTTTTCATAATACATCTCCTCTTCTAAATTATATGCTTTAAATCCTAATTTAGGGACATTCCCACAGAGACTATCCCTATAATAGAGCTGTGTCCCAACCGCTTTCACTATCGGCGGATGACAAAATTTTGGATTTAATCATTCAATAATATACATGCATGAATCATGCCAATGGAAATTCAGGCAAATTGCTTGGAAAACAGCCATCTTTTAAAAAACCTTCATAAGGTAATTATCATATATGATAAGTCATAATACAAAAAAATCTTAGTTTACATAATTTTGAATATTACAAAGATTTATCAAATTTGCAGTATTGTTATCAAAAATGATAAAGATTATGAGATATTTAAATTAATTATAGTATTATTAAGCATTTTATAATATAATGTTTATACAAAGGATGATTTTATGAGTATTTTAATGAATATCAAACATGAGCTTCAGCATATCATTGAAGCCATGCACGCAGTTACTAATGTAGATATCACAATTGTGGATGAAAGCCTGCAAAGGATTGCCTCCACTGTTGCTGAGGAATACAGTCTCGGAGCAAGTGCTCCATTTTATTCTGCCTTTCATAAATGCATTATGACCGGTGAACAATATTTTTTGGAAGACCCAAAGGAAAATCCCATATGCCATAATTGTGAAAATATTGAAAACTGCAAGGAACTGGTTGAGCTTTGTATTCCCATAAAATTCAGCGGCAAAATAATCGGCGTTATAGGAATGTGTGCCTACGACGAAAAGGCAAGGCAGAATTTATTGATGAACCGTGAAAGCTTCATGAATTTTGAAAGCCAGCTGGGTCATATAATATCTACCATTCTCAGCGAAAAGAAAATTATGAAGATGCTTGAGTACTCTTCATCTGAATTAATGACTTTGATTAATTCATTAAATGAAGGTATCATAATCATAAATAATAATTATGAAATTATTAATACCAACAATTATGCAAATGAAAAGTTGAATATTAATGGTGAAAATACTCCGGATTTATGGAATTTACTATCGGAAAAACTTTATAATAATTTTATCTCCAGAAATTTTATCGGTGAAGCAGGTCCTGTTAAGCTTAATAATACAGAGTTTATAATTAATGCCAGCCCTATTATGGTAAAAAATGAAAGGGAAGGTACAGTCCTTGTCTTATCTGATTTTAACAAAATGAAGGAATCGGTGCTTGAATCCAACAGGAAGAAAGACATTGTGACCTTTGATGATATTGTGGGAGAAAGCGAGCTTTTGAAGCAGGCGAGAAGAGAGGCCATACAAGTGGCTGACAGCAATGCCTCAGTATTAATATTCGGTGAAACAGGCACCGGCAAGGAAGTATTTGCAAGAGCAATACATAATTTATCCTACAGGAAAAAGGAAGTGTTCATGGCCATAAACTGCGGGGCAATTCCTGAAAATTTAATTGAAAGCGAGCTTTTTGGTTATGAAAAGGGGTCATTTACCGGAGCCAATGCAGCCGGCAATCCCGGCAAGTTTGAAATCTGCAAGGACGGAACACTGTTTTTAGATGAAATCGGGGACCTTCCTTTTTCAATGCAGGTAAAATTAAACAGAGCACTTGAAGAAAAGGAGATATTAAGGGTTGGCGGTAACACCCCAATAAAGGTTAACCCCAGAATAATTTCTGCTACCCACCGGTCATTGGCATCTATGGTTGAAAATAATTTATTCAGAGATGATTTATACTACAGGCTTAATGTGGTTCCCATCCACCTTCCTCCTTTAAGAGAGAGGGGTTACGATGTAATTATTTTATCAAGCTACTTTCTTAACAGGTTCAACAGTGTATACAAGAAACAGCTTGAAGGATTTACAGCTGAAGCTGAGCAGTTATTGATGAGATATAAGTTTCCGGGAAACATAAGGGAGCTTAGAAACCTGATTGAATATGGCGTAATATTTGAAGAAAACAGTTACATAGGGGCAGATAATCTAAGAAAAAAAATAGCTGCAAATATAGACAGCGAAAACTTAAAATTGTCAGAACTTACAAGGCTTTATGAGAAATCCATAATAAATAATAAAATTCAAGAATTGGGCGGTGATTTAGACGCAAAGAAAGAAGCTGCCAGACAGCTTGGAATAAGTATTGCCACCTTGTACCGAAAGATGCCAAAATAATTTTTTGACTTTGAACTAATAATAGGGTAAAATGTTGTAATTAGACATGTGAGGTAATGATGAACAGAAACCTAAAAACATCAAACATTACGGAATCGGCAATGATAACCGGTATACTGGTTATAATTGCTTATTTGTCATCTTTTATTACTCTGTTAATGTTTTTCTATCCCGCTCCTGTAATTATTCTAGGCAAGAGGAGGGGGCTTAAATATTCGATTTTAGCCTTAATTGCTTCAGATTTAATAATTTCCATGCTTTTGGGAGTGCAGACCGGACTTGTATTTTTGATTTTATATACACCTTTAGCCCTTGCACTTACATACGGAGTATGCAGGGGTGAAGATGCAAACAAAACTATTTTGTTCGGGTCGGCTGCTTACATGATTTCTTTTGTTTTCTACATATTGCTTTTAAATTTTCTAATGGGAATAAACTTTATTGAAAGAGTTGCAGAAATGTATGACCAAAGCTTTGAAATGACCAGGAATTTATTCGACAATATTCCTGACCAATTCAGAACAAGCCAGCTTGAAAGCTATATAGGAAATATTGATGAAATGGCACCTATGATGAATTACATTATAACAAATGTATTTCCGGCAGTCCTGATAGCAGCATCAGTTATCACATCATACATTAATTATGTGGTGGCAAGCAGATTTACAAGGCGGTTTTCAATAAATATAAAAGAACACGAAGGTATCGGTTATTTTTCCTTTCCGAGAAATTTTATGATTGCAATGGCAGGATTGCTGCTTTTATCATTTTTGTTGAACTTATTGAATATTAATGTTGGAATAATTCAGATGAATCTTTTTGTCATAGTCTTAATGGCCATGCTTTTACAGGGTTTAGCAGTTATAAAATTTTTTATTGACAGAAGCTTTCCGGGCAAGTTTGCAAAAAACGTAATTTTGCTTATTGTTGTGATTATGAGTACGTCTTTCAGCATTATATATGCAATTATAGGATTGGTTGATTTAACCATAAATTTAAGAAAAATTAATAGAGTCGTATAAATTGGAAGGAGGAAATATGGATAAAAAAACTCCGGTATTTTTAAAGGATGACAGTTTTATTTACTTTGTAGTCATAGTGCTATTAATAATAATCCTCTTAATTGAAAGGATGTTTATTTATGCTGCTTCTGCAAGCCTGGTATTAATATTGATAACAGCATATACATTAAGAAAACAAATTTTGAGGAAAAAGGAACTTAAAAACTACATCATAGAATATACAAAAAATTTGGAAAACCTTTCGGTAAATTCTTTTTATTATTCACCCCTGCCCATATGCATAATCGGTCTCAACGGCAAAATGTTCTGGTTTAACAATAAATTTAAGGAACTGCTTAAGGATGCTTCGGATGCAATTGAAAACATTGAAGAATTTACAGCAGGATTTCCCTTAAACTCAATGGATGGAAACAAGGAAGGCGCAATAAGCAGCATAGAAGTTCCCGATACGGACAGAAGCTTCAATATATTGTATTATGAGCTGGAAGAAGGGCGATTCGGTGACGGCAGGTCTTATGTGTGCTATTGGAATGAAAATACTGCATTTGTCACCCTGAGGAATAAATATAATGATGAGCGTCCTATTTCAATGCTTGTTCAGATAGATAATTATGACGAAATATCTGAAAAATTAGAGCTGGGTGAAAAATCATCCATGACCGCCCAGATAGAAAAAATTCTTAACAAATATGCTTGTGAAATGAATGGATTTGTACTAAAATATGACAATTCTAAATTTTTAATGATGATTGAAAATAAATATCTTGAAAAATTGGAAGAAAAGAAGTTTTCCATGCTTGATGATGTTAAATCAATAAAGGGTACAAATGATTTTAATTTTACGCTGAGCGTAGGAACAGGTGCAATGGCCAGAAACTTGACCCAGCTTTTTGATTACTCCAAGGGGGCTCTGGATGTGGCACTGGGAAGAGGGGGAGACCAGGCGGTAGTAAAAAGGATTAATTCTGTTAAGTTTTACGGCGGAAAAAGCAAGGCTGTTGAAAAAAGAACAAAGGTCAGAGCAAGGATAATATCATATGCCCTCAGGCAGATAATTGATCAAAGCTCAAATGTGATTATTATGGGACACAGGGTAGGGGATATGGACAGTCTGGGTGCATCCATAGGTCTTTACAGCATTGCAAAAAGCAGGGGCAAAAAATCCTACATAGTCTTGAATAATGTCAATCATGCTTTAAAAAACATGTATGAAAGAATGAAAAAAGAAGACAGTCACTATATTGAATCTATAATAACAACAGAAAAGGCATTTGAAATTGCCGATCAAAACACCCTCATTGTTGTATTGGATACACACAGGAAAAGCTATACGGAGGCTCCGGAACTTCTTGATCGAATTGATAAAGTAGTATTGGTAGATCACCACAGGAGAAGCGAAGAGTATATTGAAAATACCTTATTAGACTATATTGAGCCCTATGCTTCATCAACATGTGAACTTGTGGCAGAATTAATCCAATACATGGAAGACCACATTAAACTGACAAAGTTTGAGGCTGATGCTCTCATGGCAGGAATTGTGGTGGATACGAATTCATTTACATTTAAAACAGGCATAAGAACATTTGAAGCAGCAGCCTTTTTAAAAAGGATGGGTGCCGACAATGTGGAAGTCAAGGAACTGTTCAATGAAAGCATTGACTTTATGAAGAAAAAGACTGAGATTATCGAAAGAAGCGAAATTATTTTTGATGATGTGGCTGTATCATATATTGATGAATACACGGAAGATTCAAATGTAGCCGCTGCCCAAAGTGCAGATGAGCTTCTTACAATCAAGGATGTAAAAATAAGTTTTGTTTTGGTAAAAAACAAGGAGTACATAAATATAAGCGGACGGTCGGTAGGAGATGACAATGTGCAGGTAATTATGGAATACCTGGGGGGGGGAGGCCATCTGAACATGGCCGGCGCTCAAATTAATACCGGTGACATGGAAGAAGCAAAAGCAAAGTTATATGAAGCTATAGCTAAGTATAAAAAGGAGAGTTCAAAATGAAAGTAATACTATTGGAAGATGTTAAAAATATAGGGATAAAAGGACAAATAATCAATGCAAAGGACGGTTATGCCCGTAATTTCCTTTTCCCCAAAAAATTGGCTATAGAAGCAACAGATGCTAACTTAAAAAACCTGGAAAACGCAAAAAAGAAGAAGGAAGTTAAAGAAAGGGAAATTTTAGAAGAAGCCAAGGCTCTTGAAGAAGAGCTGATGCAGAAAATTATTGTCATAAAAACAAAAGCCGGCGAACATGGAAAACTATTCGGCTCAATTACAACAAAAGAAATATCGGAACTTTTAGAAAAGGAACACGAAATTATAATAGATAAAAAGAAATTTGACCTGGATGAGCCAATTAAATCGTTAGGCGAGTATCATGTGAAAATAAAACTTCATCCCACGGTCAATGCTAAATTAAAAGTTATAGTTACAGAAAAATAAGAGGTTGAAATGTCTGAATTAATGAATTTTGGGAAAATCCCCCCTCATAATGCCGAAGCTGAACAGACTGTATTAGCTTCTTGTATGATTGATCACATAGCTGTCGAAAAAGTAGTTAATTTGTTGAGTTATGACGATTTTTATTATGAGGCAAATAAGGAAATATATGACAGTATTAAACAAATTTATATGCACAATATACCTGTTGATGCAGTCACTGTTTTCGAAGAGCTTAAAAAAAGAGGCAAAGTAGACTATGTTGGCGGATTTGAATATCTGGCAACACTTACTGAAAATATAATAACTTCAAAAAGCGTTGAAGCTTACTGCAATATTATAAGGGAAAAATCAACCCTCCGAAAGCTGATAAACGCCTCTCAAGAAATTATCGAGAAGGGCTACAAGGAAGATGATGATGTACAAAAAATCATAGAATTGGCTGAATCAAGGATTTTTGGCATTTCACAAAACAGAAGCATCAATACATTTTCTGATATTAAAGAAGTTCTCATGGCTGTATTTAATCAGCTGGAAGAAAGAGCCAGGAGCGGCGGAGGCATAACAGGTCTTGCCACAGGCTACACTGATTTGGACAGAATGACTTCCGGACTTCAGAAATCCGATTTGATACTTCTTGCATCAAGGCCTTCCATGGGAAAGACTGCCCTTGCCTTGAATATTTCCATGAATGTTGTAAAGTCCGGGGCTTCAGTTGCCCTATTCAGTCTTGAAATGTCAGAGGAGCAATATGTTCAAAGAATTATAAGCCAGGAATCAATGGTTGACAGCACAAAACTTAGGACAGGGAATTTAGACGACGATGATTGGACAAGGCTTATCAATACCATGAGTTTGGTTTCAAATTATAAAGTATATATAGATGACACCCCTTCAGTCAGCTTGTTTGAAATGATGTCTAAATGCAGAAGGCTTAAAATCGAAAAGGGATTAGATTTAATTGTAGTGGACTATTTGCAGCTTATGTCAGACGGAACAGGAAGGACTGATAACAGGCAGCAGGAGATTTCCAATATATCAAGAGGATTAAAGGCTCTTGCCAGAGAGCTTGACTGCCCTGTATTAGCCCTGTCTCAGCTATCCCGTGCTCCCGAGCTTAGAAATGACCACAGACCTGTTATGTCAGACTTAAGGGAATCAGGAGCCATCGAGCAGGATGCAGATGTGGTAATGATGCTTTACAGGGATGAGTATTACAACAAAGAAGAATCAGAAAAGAAGGGCATAACGGATGTAATAATAACAAAACAAAGAAACGGCCCTGTAGGAACCGTTGAACTGGCATGGATAGGCCAGTATACAAAGTATGGAAATATACAGAGTATGACCTAACCCTATTTTTCAGAGTCTTTTTTCTGAAAAATAGCGGTAGGTCAACCGCACAGAATTCCCAATTTATGCAACGAAAGGAGCAAATAAATTGGTGAATTCCCCTGCGCATGACCTAAGAAGCAAATAAATTGGTGAATTCCTTTAAGAATTCACCAACTCATTTATATGGTATTTTGTTAACAAGCTATATGGTTCTTGCTATTATTATTTTTGCTCCCGGTTCAAGGACGCTGCCTTCAGGAAAGTCATTCAATTCTTTCAGGTGGTTTATGGATAAATTATAATTTTTTGCAATATCCCACAGGCTTTCTCCCGACTGTACCACTCTGAATATTAAGCTTGGCATTTTGCTTCTGTCTATGGGATTTCTTTCCGCAACATCTCTTATGACGGTTATTTCATCATTATTTTTAAATTTCATGCCTACATTTATGTCGCAGTTTAAATTTACCGAGCTGTTCCCTTTTCTGTAGGCACTGCATTTATGAACTGAAACATCAGAATATATATTGCTTGATGCTTCATCCTCATCTATGGAGAACTCAGCGCTAAAGGGAAGGGAAGCAAATGCTTTGTCTATTTTATTTATATCTCCGTTTAGATAGAGTAAATTTACATCCAAAAATCCGTCTACAATGTATTTGCTGCCTGCTATTCTTTTTTCCGAGACCTTGGGGCTTACATCCACAGAATAAATATCCTTTATTGAGCCTGAAACTATATTAAAGTTGCTTTCATATTTGACTGTTTCATTAGTTAAATTCTTAAGGGATGATAATTTGACTATTTCGGAATTAAGGTCAAGCTCATATTTCGTTGAATAGCAGTCCGTAATTATATTTTTTTCCACAGTATCATAAAAGGCTGCATTTACAGTAAATGTCAGTGCAAATTCTATAAGCTTTTTCTCATCATCAAAGTTTTCGGCGGTTGAATAAGTCATTTCATTTACTGTAACACTTATGTCCTTAAGCATATTTTCATTTGAAAATTCCGATTCCAGATAGTGGGTAAAGGGGAATTCTTCCGCTACATATCCGATTGTATGCTGGTCATCATCTTCAATGAACATGAATCCAACCTTGCATATTCCTTCAATGAGCATCTTGTCATTTAATTCATCTACGTTAGTAATGTAAACATCAGCCTCTGACCTGATAAGCTGTGCAATTTCGCCGGAACCCTTGCTAAGCTCCACCGCATCATTAATGTTTATTTCTTCAGATATTTCTGCCTTTGTATCCGTATAGGCTATATTCCTGCTTCTGGCCTGGATGCTTCCGTCAGATTCCAAATCAGAAACGTATGTAACAGGTCTTTTCATATAGACATCCGTATCTAATATTAATACCGCCTTAACAAGAAAGCTCCTTTCTGTCAGCTCTTCTGCATCAATATAATCAATAAAGACACTTGTAAAAGCTTCCATATCTTCCGTAATGCCTTCTGCGCTGATTTCTTCCCTGAAGGGTATTTCGCCTTCCATGGAATGAATTGTGTAATTTTCATTGTTAGACCGATAAATAATATTATATTTAAGCCTGCCGTCAACTATTATATTATCTGTGGTTACCGTAACATTATTAAGTTTTGCTTTTCCCTCCACAGTTACAATCTTTTCCATATCAGGCATGTCATCAGCAATCGTAAACTCGTTTTCCAGCAAAACTTCAGTAGAAATTGAATCAATAATCTCTTTAATATTGAATGTATCATTAAATAATTTAATCAAAATAAATCCTCCTTTAAGTTAATACAGCATTAAGCATTATTCTTTTATAAATATATATGCTCTTTAAGTTTCAATAGTACAACTTATAATTAAAATTTCGTGAAAAATTATTAAAAAAGATTGACCTTTTCATTTTTTTAATATAGAATAATCAAGTAATGTGACAAGAGATTTTATTGAAATTGCCAAAATAAAATAAAAACCACATAAAGATATATTGAAGAATAGAGACTAAAAAAAAAACCCCATTTTGTCTCTTTTTTATATTTAACGCAATAATAGTTGAAAAACAGGAGGAGGAAATGCCGAAATATATATTTATTACAGGAGGAGTTGTTTCTTCATTAGGGAAAGGGATTACTGCTGCTTCATTGGGAAGACTTTTGAAAAGCAGGGGACTTAAAGTTACACTCCAGAAATTCGACCCTTATTTAAATGTGGATCCGGGAATGATGAGCCCTTATCAACATGGAGAAGTGTATGTGACTGACGATGGAGCTGAAACAGATTTAGACTTAGGACACTATGAAAGAATGGTTGATATAGATTTAACTCAATACAGCAGCATTACATCAGGCAAAATATACTGGGCTGTATTAAACAAGGAAAGAAGAGGAGAATACCACGGAGGAACTGTACAGGTTATTCCCCATGTAACCAACGAGATTAAACACATGTTAAAAAGAATTGCCACGGTGGAGGATGTTGATATTGTTATAACCGAAATCGGGGGAACCGTGGGAGATATTGAAAGCCAGCCATTTTTGGAAGCCATTCGTCAAATACGCTACCAGGTTGGAAGAGATAATGTATTGTATATTCATGTCACCTTACTTCCTTATCTGTCAATGGCGGGCGAGCTTAAGACAAAACCCACGCAGCACAGTGTTAAGGAGCTTTTAAGCATAGGAATTCAGCCAGATATACTGGTATGCAGGAGTGAAAAAGAAATTCCTCCGGAGCTGAAAACAAAAATAGCCTTATTCTGCAATGTTGAAAAACAAAATGTTATTCAAAACGAAGATGCAGATTCTATATATGATATCCCTTTGATGCTGGAGAAGGAAGGCCTTGCAAAATTAGTCTGTGAACATTTCAACATGAAATGCGCTGAACCGGATTTAACAGAATGGACCAAAATGGTAGACCGGTCAAAGAACCCGAAATACAGTGTTAAAATAGGTCTTGTGGGCAAGTATGTGGAGCTTAAGGATGCATATTTGTCAGTTGCAGAAGCTCTTAATCATGCAGGAATCGATAATTCCTGTGATGTTGAAGTTTCCTGGATACATTCCGAGCACTTAAATGATGATAACTATGAACAAATACTTAAGGACTGCGACGGGATTCTGGTTCCCGGAGGTTTCGGGGACAGGGGTATAGAGGGTAAAATTCTTGCAGCAAAATATGCAAGAGAGAATAAAAAACCATTTTTAGGAATAGGGCTGGGTATGCAGATGGCTCTTGTGGAGTTCGCCAGGTCAGTTTTAAGCTATGCCGATGCTGACAGCTTTGAATTTAATCCTGAATCCGCTAATAAGGTTATCGATGCAGCGGATGGGTATAATAGCGATGAGAACAACGGCGGAGCTATGAGGCTTGGAAGCTACCCCTGCAGGCTTATTGACAGAACAAGGGCAAAAGAAGCATATGGCGGGGCTGACATGATTAATGAAAGACACCGCCACAGATATGAGTTTAATAATAAATACAGGGATGTATATGAGGAGAAGGGACTTATAATTTCGGGAGTTTCACCTGACAATAAACTGGTTGAAATAATAGAACTTAAAGACCATCCCTGGTTTGTGGGATGCCAATTCCATCCTGAATTTAAATCAAGACCTACAAGAAGCCACCCTTTGTTTAAAAATTTAATAAAAGCATCAATAGAATGCAAATAAATTGGTGAACGAGACTGCGTGAGTGGGGACGGTATATAACCGCCCCGTTTTTATTGGTTCGGCTTCTGCGGTGGGAGAAGGGCAGCCAAATATATGCCCCCGATTATTATTATACCGCCCAGGATTGTATATGCAGAGGGTATTTCTTTAAAAACCAGAATTGCCATGAGGCCGGCAAAAACCGGCTCCATTAATGTTGATATGGAAATCAATGTGGATGAAAAGTATTTCATCAAATAATTGTAAACTGTATGTCCCAGTATTGAGGAGAAAAAGGCTAAGAGAAAAAAGAGGACGAATTCTCTCAAGGGGTAAGGGTATACAGGTGTTCCCGATGCAAAGCACATGATAAATAATACAAGAGCCGATACGGAATAAACAATAAAAACATATACTCCGGCGCTTACAGTCTTTCTTACGATTCCTCCTATTACCAGATAACCCGCAACAAATACTGCACCCATAAATGCAAGGACATTTCCAAGCATCATGGATGGTCCGTCTGCCTGATATGAACTCATTCCAATTATCACTATACCCATCAATGACATTGCAATACCGGCAGCCATTTTACCTGTCACTTTTTCTTTTAGCAGAAAATAGTTGATTGCTGCAACAAAAATAGGGCTGCAAGATACAAGGATTGTTGAATTTGCAATAGTAGTCATTTGAATTGACTGAATCCAGGAAGCAAAGTGGAGAGCAAGAAAAATACCGCTTATTAGGCACATTGCATAATCATTTTTATGCAAACTTTTAAATTCGCTTCTGCTTTTTATGTAAACAGGAAATAAGAGCAGGATGCAGGTAAAGAACATTCTGTAAGCAGATATTACAAGAGCCGGTGCTTCCGAAAATCTTATTATTATTGAAGAGACAGAAGTAAAAAATGTTCCTGCAAGAATCCAATACTTGGATGGTTTTTTCATAATTTCTTCCCTTTATGTTGATAATAAGTATACTAACACAATTTTTTAAAATTTTCAATATTGTGAAAAAGGCTTGTGGTTGCGGGAGGCTATTGTGGAATTATTCAACTCCATTACTTTAATTTATGCTCTTAATATTTGTATGGCAATGATTGTTATATTCCTGGAAAGAAAAGACCCTACGGCAACACTTGCCTGGGTGCTGGTCCTATTGGTCTTTCCTGGTTTCGGGTTTTTGCTCTACTTGTTATTATCTCAGAATTTCAGCAGAAAGCAGCTTTTTATAATGAAAATTTATGCTAAAAAGTCATTTGGCGACTATATAAGGGAGCAAAAAGAAATATTTGGCACAGGAGGTCTTATATTTAATGATAAAAATATTGAAAGCTACAAAGATTTAATAAAGATGAATTTATTTTATTACGGCTTTTCATACACACAAAACAATGAAGTTACAATTTATACTGACGGCGAAAAAAAATTTGTTGACCTGTTCAAGTCTATAGAAAATGCAATGAATCACATACACATTGAATACTATATAATGAGAAATGACACTCTTGGGAACAATCTTTTGAACCTTCTTTCAAAAAAGGCACAGGAAGGAGTGGAAGTAAGGCTTTTGTACGATTCGGTGGGTGGAAGGCAGATAACCGGTGAACATATTGAAAAATTAAGAAAGTCCGGTGTTAAGGTTGCGGTATTTTTTGCCAGTACTATTCCCTTCTTTAATTTTAAAATCAATTACAGAAACCACAGGAAAATAGTAGTTATTGACGGTATAACAGGCTTTGTAGGCGGATTCAACGTGGGAGATGAGTATATAGGATTAAATAAGAAAATAGGTTATTGGAGAGATACTCATTTGAAAATAAGAGGAGATGCTGTAATAGACCTGCAGACCAGGTTTTTCCTGGATTGGGGTCATGCCTCCAAAGAGGAGGTTTTGTTTCTGCCCAAATATTTTCCTGACAACAGAATTTTGGGCAGGGTGGGAATCCAAATTATCAGCAGCGGTCCTGACAAACTGGATGAGGCAATCAAAAGCAATTATGTAAAAATGATAAATTCAGCTAAAGAGAGCATACTTATTCAAACTCCCTACTTTGTTCCGGACGCCTCTGTATTTGAAGCCCTTAAAATTGCTGCTGCCTCCGGTGTGGATGTCAGAATTATGATTCCCTGCAAACCTGACCACCCTTTCGTTTATTGGGCAACCTACTGGTATTGCGGGGGGCTGCTAAAATATGGGGTCAAGGTTTATACTTATGAGTACGGATTTTTGCATGCCAAGACCTTGGTGGTTGACGCTGCCTTAGCATCTGTGGGGACTGCAAATTTTGATGTAAGAAGTTTTAAACTGAATTTTGAATGCAACGGAATAATTTATGACACATACACATCTCAAATACTATATGACATATTTATGGAGGACTTAAATTACTCTATGGAGCTTACCAGGGAATTGTATTTGGAGAGGGGCATTCTTATAAGATTCAAGGAATCCATAAGCAGACTTTTAGCTCCTTTATTATAGGGAGAAAGAAAATTATTTCAAGGCAGTTGAAAATTTCTGCTATGATGGTATAATTATCATAACAAACCATACAGGGGATATAAATATGAAAAGATATTTTGTAATATATAATCCGTCTTCGGGAAAAGAGCTTGCAGCCTATAAGGTGTTTGGAGCTGCTGAAACGTTGATGGGTGTTGAAGATGCAGAGTTTTTATTCTATGCTACAAAGAAAAAGGGTGACGGGGAAGAAGCTGCCGTAAGAGCATGCCGCTACAAGTATGAAATGATTATAGCCTGCGGCGGTGACGGAACAGTAAACGAAGTTATCAATGGAATGATGAAATGCACCTACAGACCTAAACTGGCAATAATGCCGGCAGGAACAGTAAATGACTTTGCTGAACAGCTTAATCTTCCAAAGGCTCAAGAAAACTTTGCTTCTCTTATTATGCAGAACAAATACAGTACAATTGACGTAGGGAAAATAAATGAAAATTATTTTGTAAATGTAGTGGGAGGAGGAGCTTTTACAACCATTCCCCACAGGGTTACAATCGATTCAAAAACAATACTGGGAAAGTATGCCTATTATTATCAGGCAGCGGTCAATGTTCCTGATGAACTGGAAATTTGCGAAGAAATTGAATACATAATTGACGGCGAAAAATACGACTATAAAACTTTGCTTTTTCTTGTACTTAATTCTGCCGGAGCCGGAGGATTTAAGTATTTGTGTCCTAATGCAAAATTAGATGATGGTCTTTTAGATATTGTAATTTTTGAAAAAACAAATTATGCCGAGATGTTTCAGATATTTACAAAGGTTTTTAACGGACAGCACATAACTCATCCAAAGGTTCATTATTATCAGGCTGAGAATATAAAAATAATTCCTAAAAAGGAATTATTGATTGATGCGGATGGGGACCCGGCAGGTTATGCACCTGTTGAAATTTCCTCCGTGCATAAGGTCATAGATATCTTGGTCCCTTAGATGCCGGCTTATCTTCTTAATATATATTCAAAAAGTTATTGATTAGTTTAATTGTCTTATCTATTGCATTTTTAACAAAAATATCAAAGTCCATGTTTGCGGTGCTGTCAGCTTTGTCAGACATGGCTCTTACTATGCAGAAATCCACATTATTAATGTAGCATACCTGCCCTATTGCAGCACCCTCCATTTCTGCACAAAGAGCATTAAAGTTATTGACTATGTAATCCTTTTTTTCTTTGCTGCCTATAAACTGGTCTCCTGAAGCAACAGTTCCTGCGGCTATCTTTGTATCTTCCAGGATTTCTGCCGCCTCCATTAATTTTTTTACCAGCCCTTCAGAGCAGGGGATTTTAATCAGCTCAATTCCGGAAATCAAACCAACCGGAGCTCCAAAGAGTGTAACATCAAAATCATGCTGTACTACACTGTCAGATATAACAATGTCCGCAAAGTCCAGCTCAGGACTTAAGCATCCTGCAACACCAATGTTTATTATGGCATCCGGTGCATATTTCAATATCATTGTCTGGGTGCAGACAGCTGCATGCACCTTGCCTATTCCGCAAATTGCAAGGACTGTATTTTTATTCTGCAGCTTGCCTTCATAAAAATCCATGCCGCTTATGGTCTCTTTTTTTACAAGGTCCATTGACTTAATAAGGTCTTTAACCTCAATATCCATGGCACCGATTATACCTATCATCATAGTTTCCTCCTGATTTAATAAACTAATTTTAATATATCAAAAACTAAAAGTCAACACCGGAGAGGGTCCTATTGTCCCATGTTTTCCTTTGCATTTCAGCAAAATTGTGTTAAAATAAATAATAATAAACAAAAGGTGATAAAATGCATTATATATATATTGTGGAATGCAGGGACAATACATTATATACCGGATATACAAATGATTTGGACAAGAGAATCAAAACTCATAACGAAAAAAAGGGAGCAAAGTATACAAGAGGAAGAACTCCTGTGGTTTTAAAATATTATGAGGAATTTGACCATAAAATTGATGCAATGAAAAGAGAATCCCAGATAAAAAAGCTGAGGCGTGCAAAAAAGATTTTGTTATTCAAATAAATAAAATATAAATTGTATAATATATATATTTTTGTTATAATCACAATAAATAAAATGAAGAGGAGAGTTCGTTATGGAATCAAATTTAATAGTAGATACTTGTGTTGATTTTAATGAGGAAACGATTGACATACCCAGAGCGCCTTTCAGAATAATAATTGATGAGGAAGAAATTGTTGATGAAAATACTGATATAATTGAGCTTATAAGAAAAATGAAAAAAAGCAGCACTCAAACAAAAACTGCCTGTGCTCCTCCTGAAGACTTCCTAAACAAAATGAAAAGTCAAGCCAATAATTTTATTGTAACAATATCAAGCCAGCTAAGCGGCTCTTACAACAGTGCCCTGGTTGCCATGGAAACATTTAAGGAAAAGTTTCCTGAAACATTTGTGCATATTTTTGATTCCAAGACAGCTACAGCAGGGGAAACTATGGTTACACTAAAAGTTAAACAATTGATTGAAGAGAACTTAAAACCCCAAGACATTGTTGAACAGGCAGAAAAGTATATTTCTAAACTAACCACACTCTTCATATTGGACTCATTGGACAATCTTGCCAAGAACGGAAGGATCAGCAACTTTAAAGCAACCCTTGCCAATATAATGAACATTGTCCCGGTCATGGGGGAAGACGGAGAAGGAAGAATTGTATTAAAAGAAAAAATAAGAGGCAAGAAGAAGGCTTTCTCAAGGCTTGTTGAAATGCTTGATGAATACAATATTGATTTTGAAAATACAGTTTTAGGGATAACCCATGTAAATTGTCTTGAAAAGGCTGAAAAATTAAGGGACGATATAAAGGCAAAATATAATTTCAAAGATATTAAAATATTCGACCCTGCAGGACTGAGCACTGTTTATGCTTATGACGGGGGAATAGTAATTGCCTTTTAACTAAAATATTTATGTTAGTTCCCTGTAAAGTTGGGTATAATTACTCTATACATAAATGGAGGGAACGTAAATGAAATATAAAGAGATTATTTCTGAAATTAAATCCGTAAGACTTTACAAAAAAGATGAAGTGGATACAAAATTATTCAATGAATTAAAACAATATTATGAAAAAGGCAAAAGGCTGATTGATAATATTGAAATGGAAGTGCTTAGAAAAAACAGGGATGAAGTATTTGAACAGCTTAAGGATTCTGCAGGCTATAACAAGAGAATGATTGAAGCTCCCCATTATTTAATTGTATTATCTGAAGAAAGGGATCACTACATAGAAAACGCCGGCTACAGGGTCCAGGACATAATGCTTAAAGCCTGGAGTCTGGGACTTGCTTCATGCTGGATAACTTTTGAAGACGGGGAAGAAGTTAAGAAAAAATTGGGCATAAATTCGGACAAAAAACTTGCTGCCCTCATTGCTATCGGTTATGAAGACCCTCAGAGTAAGGTTTTGTACGAAAAAGGCAAGTACAATACCTCATCAAATGTTAAAATTGTTCAGGATAATACCAGTGAAAGACTTGGTATAAGAGACCTGGTTTTCTCCAAAGAATGGGGACAAAAGGCAGATCCCGATGAATTGGTGAACTATGGTTTGCTGGAAGGATTCTTTTACGGTATCCTGGCTCCTTCATACAAAAACCGTCAGCCTTGGAGATTTATCGTTGACAACGGGATGGTTGTTTTAGCATTGAAAAAAGATATATATGTAACAGAATATGAAGAAAAAATCGATACGGCAGTTATAATGCTGTATTTTGATGCAATTATAGAAAGCACCTTGTATAATATCACATGGAAATTCGGAAAACCCGAAAAAGATTACAAGCTGCCTGATGATTATAAAATTGCAGCTTATTGCATTGTTTAAACAAAGAGCCGCCTTTATGGGGGCGGACTTACAATATTAAAAAGGAGTGCTACATGAAAATAATTATTCACAAAAAATATTTAAACCTTGTATCTGAAAAGTTTCCCGATATAGAATTTTGTACTGAAATTGATGATTGCCCTGAGGCGGCGGCACTTATCGGTGAGCCCATGGATTTTGCAGCTGAAAAGCTTGAAAAACTGCCTAATCTGAGATGGATACAGTCCTTCAGGGCAGGTTACGACACATTGGATTTGGACTATATGAGAAAAAGAAATATTACCTTCTGCAACGCTAAGGATATATACTCCATTCCCATAGCAGAGGATGTTGTTTGTAAAATACTTATGCACAATACAAATGCTATGGCATATTTAAAAAGTCAAAAAGACCATAAGTGGGATTTAAGTCAAAGGAGAAAAGAGTTTCAGGGACAGACTGTAGGAATAATTGGAACCGGTTCTATTGCTGCAGAAATTGCCAAAAGACTTCAGGGCTTCGGTGTGAAAATAATCGGTTATAAGAGAAGCCCCCTGTCTTCAATGGCATATTTTGACGAAATTCATTCAGGTAAAAAGGGTTTGGAGTATATAATGTCTGAAAGTGATTATATAGTAGTTACAGTTGACTTAAATAAGGATACCCGCCATATGATTAATAAGGAAACGCTTAAATTTATGAAAGAAAGTGCTTCAATTATTAATATAGCAAGGGGAAGCATAATTAATCAGAAGGACCTGACAGAAGCATTGAAAAACAAGTCAATCTCTTATGCGGGACTGGATGTTTTTGAAGTTGAACCCCTGCCTGAGGACGATGAACTGTGGGATTTGGAAAATGTCTACATCACTCCTCATGCATCAGGTCTTGTAAAAGAAAATAAGAAGAGACTTGCTGAACTTGTTGTATCCAATATTCAAAGATTCATAGACAATGAAAAGCTGGCATATACTGTAAAATAGAAATACATGCGGGGAAGCTTACAGTTTTTCCGCATATATTTATTTAAAAAAAGAAAGAAGCACCATGAATAACAAAAATATTTTTAAGCTCTTATTTTTCCCCCTTTTATTACTGTATTATGAAACAATTCTCAAGGCTTTTATATTCGATCCTGTATTTAATATGGGATACGTCTATATGTGTTTGTTTTCTATACCCTTGGGCTTGTTATTTTATTTGCTTTCAACCGGCTTTAATGAGAAAACAAACAAAATTCTTTTCTATAGCATCATCATCTTTTTAACCATCTATTACGGAGTTCAATTAATGTATTACAGAATATTTAATACCTTTACTTCATGGTATTCTATTTTAGCAGGAGGAGGTAAAGCACTGTGGTTCACAGATATTATATTATCTACGCTTATCGATAATATTCCTGAATTAATAACTGTGCTCCTTCCCCTTATTCTGTTGCTATATTTTCACAAGAAGCTCCTCTTCAACAAAATTATTAAAAAACACCTTGTTAAAACTGCCCTGACTGCACTTATAATGCAGTCAGCTATTGTACTTACGGTGCTTTCTACTGACGCTGGTCTTTTAAGCCCGCATTATTTATATGCAGAAACATTTTTGGTTGTAGAATCTGTGAATAAGTTTGGTCTTTTAACAACCGGTAGATTAGACATACAAAACATTTTAAAAAGTCTGGTTTTTGCCGTTGAACCCTTGCCCCCAGAAATAATTGATGAACCGCCGGCTAAGCAGCAAGATGAAGAGACAGCGGACAATCAGCAGGAAAACCCGCATCTTGAAATTGCAGGGTACAACACAATGGACATTCCTTTTGATGATTTGATAAATATGGAAGGAAATCAAACTATAAAAAATATGCATGAATATTTCAGCAGTGTCCGGCCTACAAAGAAAAATGAGTATACAGGCAGATATAAAGGAAAAAATTTAATTTTTATAACTGCGGAAAGTTTTTCACCCTATGCTGTTAATAAAGATATAACCCCTACCCTGTATAAAATGCAGGAGGAGGGCTTTAAGTTCAAAAATTTTTACACTCCCGGCTGGGGGGTCAGTACCTCTGACGGGGAATATGTGGCTTGTACAGGGCTTATACCCAAGGAAGGCATATGGAGCTTCTACAAATCATCTGATAACTATATGCCCTTTGCCATGGGAAATCAGCTTAAAAAAGAAGGATATGAAACAAAAGCCTACCACAACCATTACTTCGATTATTATTACAGGCACCTGTCCCATCCAAATTTAGGCTATACATACAAGGGACTGGGCAAGGGCCTAAATGTAACAGAAACATGGCCTGAATCAGATTTGGAGATGATTGAGCTTACAGTGCCGGAATTCATAGATAATGAGCCCTTCCATACCTACTATATGACAGTCAGCGGTCATTTGCAGTACACATTTTCAGGCAACTATATAGCTGCAAAAAATAAAAGCCTTGTGGATGCTCTTCCTTACTCCAACAATGTAAAGGCATATTTGGCATGCAACATTGAGCTTGATAAGGCAATGGCGAAATTAATACAAGACCTGGAGGAAGAGGGGATTGCCGAAGACACTCTCATAGCCATAAGTCCCGACCATTATCCCTACGGCTTGACATTGGAGGAAATCAACGAGCTTTCAGCTAAGGAAATCAAAACAGAGTTTGATTTGGCTATAGGAGTTTTCCTGCTTTGGAGCAAGGGAATGGAGCCTGTAGAAATTGATAAGGTATGTTCAAGCCTGGATATAATCCCTACCTTGTCAAATCTAATGGGTTTGGAATATGATTCAAGGCTTCTCATGGGCAGGGATATTCTTTCAGACTCAGAACCCTTAGTCATGTTTTCTGACAGAAGCTTTATTACAGACAAGGTGTTATACAATGCCAAAACAAATGAAGCAAGACCATTAAACGGTGAAAATATTGACAGTGAATATATTAAGGAAAGAGCAGAAACAGTTATATCAAAGTTCAAATACTCTGCCCTGATACTAGATACAGACTACTACAGAAGAATTTTAGAATAATAAACAGGATTATTATTCCACCTCAATAACATATTTTGTACTTACCGGACATTGAGTATAGGCAGAATTATTTATACAGTTGGAATTAAGCCTATTTGTCAATTTTCCTTCTGCATTATTTTTAACTATAACCTTATAACCTATCCTTTTTATTTCTGAAGGCTGAAGGCTTCCCACATCCCATTTGATAATAGTTTTTCCGTTAAATTCATAAACATTTTTTGGTTCTAAATTGCATGAATCCCCTATGTATTCAAGTCCTCTGTCAAGTATGCTTCTTAAATAAACCTTTCTTGCCAGGTCATACTGGCCTGTGCTCAGGTTAACATAATACTTGGTTATAGAACCTGCATTCAGCCTTTCATCATCACATTCCACACTCATATTAAAATCCATTGCAGTTGATTGTGCTGAATGTGAATCAGTAATATCATCATTGACCAAATTAGCATGAAAACTGATTTTACTTCTGTGAGCTATTTTATCGCCTGAATTTTCCATGCCCCCAACTGTATATTTATCACAAAGTGCCCCGTCAAATATTATTGTATTTGTCGAATTTGGGGATAAAGTTAAATTATTTCCAAAAATTATCACATTGTTATTATTTAATTCCTTGCATGGGGCAACAGCGCTTATGGCATTTAAAATTTCAGTATCCGGTCCTTCCTGTCTGATGTTTTCCAAGTATCTGATACCGTTTCCCAATGCAGTACTGAATGAGCATAGCTTTTCAAGGTCTGCCTTATTTTTTAGAATAATTTTTATTTGATAAATATTAGAGGGAATAAACTGAGAATTTAAAATACCTGCACCCTTCAAAAAAATTTCGGGCACATCTATGTATATGGTGCATTCTTTCATTAATTTCATTCCTTTCTGATGCAATATAATTCATATTATTCTCAGCTGGGGTTTTTGTGAAAAATTTCAGCTAAATATTTATGGCATTAAATAAGCTAATATGATAAGATTAATAATAATTTAGGCAGTATATCAATAAGAGGAGGAAAAAATGAAAAATATAAAAGTATATTCTAGCACAACATGTACTAATTGTACTGCAGTGAAGGAATACTTAAAGGAAAAAGGATATGAATTTGAAGAAAAAAATGTTTCTACAGATAAAGAAGCAAAAAAAGAGCTAATCGGCATGGGATTTATGGGAGTGCCTGTAGTTATGATTGATGGGGAGGCATTTTTAGGTTTTAATAAAAGCAAACTGGACGAATTATTATAGTATGACCTAACCCCATTTTTCAGAGTGTTTTTTCTGAAAAATGGCTGGTAGGTCAACCGCAAAGAATGCCAGATTTGTGCGACGCAAGGAGCAGACAAATTTGTTGCATTCCCCTGCGTATGACCTAACCCCATTTTTCATTTTGTGCGACGCAAGGAGCAGGTAAATTTACTTAGTAATATATAAAACAATAAACATATAAACCGGCGTCTGCCGGTTTCTGCAATTTTGTCATTCTGTGCCAACTGTCCTGTTTTGGCGGATGACAATCTGCCGACTGCGAACAATAGGACAATTTAACAAGAGCACCGGCAAAATTTAAAAAATAGAAACGTATTCCCCCTTCATCAGGTTAAAAACTGTTTGAATCACAATATAATGTGTGATATAATCAAAAAAGTCAACACCAGTAACAAAGCAAGGGACAGGAGCAAGAATATGCATAATAAATACAATGAAAAAATAAGCGACATGAAAAAATGTATACAAAAGA
>CAZAYQ010000009.1:0-24085 GCA_964489345.1 uncultured Clostridia bacterium
GCGCCATTTTCTTTAGAAAATTTTGCCCATATTTAATTAAATAAATCCTAACACATTTTTTCTTAATTGTCAACATATTTTGACAATATCTTCCGAAAATTTCTTCGAAATTTTCTTCGAAAGCTTGTGCACGGTATGGTGCAATAAGTCCAATTCTGAACTCCTCATCTGCATCATTTATCAACATTTGGACAAGACTATTAAGTTAGAAAACGACAAGAAAATCATTGAAATGTTCAGTTGAAAAATTTTCGTAGGTTTTTCGTAGGTTTTTTGCAAAATTAAGGCTCCGGTTAAATCGCCGGAGCCTTTGGTATATGCGGATGAGAGGAGTCGAACCCCCACGGTTGCCCGCTAGATCCTAAGTCTAGTGCGTCTGCCAATTCCGCCACATCCGCTTAATGCTGTCAGACAGCAAAACTGATTATACTACTGGGAAATTGCTTTGTCAAGGATAATTTTCAATGATTTATTTTTAAATTTTTCCAGCTCTTCAAAGCTGTCCACAATGTCAATATCATTAAATGTCAAGGTTTGTCCCGTTATTTTGCACAAATTGGCGGTATATGCAACAGGCTTATTATATTCTTTTGCAAAACTTACCATATGTGATGTGCCGCCTCTCAATCCCCCTTCAACTATTATTACCCCTTCTGAAACAGCTGCTATAAGTCTGTTTCTATCTATAAAGGAATTTTTTTTAGCCTTTTTAGGGGGAGGGAGTTCAGATATTATCAAGCCTCCGTTATAAATAATAGTATTGTACATGGACCTGTTTTGCTTTAAAACATTAAGATGACCTGAAGGTATTATTGCAACTGTTCTTCCCTTTGCCTGAAGGCATCCGTAGTGAGCTGCTTCATCGCAGCCGGAAGCAAAACCGCTTACAATGCAGCAAGCATCTTCGGTTAACCTTTCAGCCAATATTGAACTTATTTCATATCCTTCCTGGGATGGGGTTCTCGTCCCTACTATTGCTATGTTGTTCCCTTGATTTAAAAGTCCCAGGTCGCCGTCTGCATATAAAAGCAAAGGTTTATCTTCTATTAATCTGAATTTATAGGGGTATAGTTCGTCATATAAAGAAATGATTTCAATTTTGTTTTTTTTGCAGCATTCAAAAATTGCTGATGCTTCTTTTTCAATTTTCTCTTCATCAATTTTTAACCTTTTCAGATTCATATGGCTGATTAATTCTAAGACTTGAGAAAAGTTTTTCAGTTTTATGTTTTTTAATTCTATGTATGATAAAATTTTACCTATGGTTTTTCTTCCCAAACCGTTAATCAGATGCAGTCTGATTAAGTCCTCATTGCTTATCATCATTCTCCCCTTGAATTGTATTCCCTTTAATCTTACCCTAAGACAGATTAGAAATATACCTATTATAATACATAATTAGGTAATATTGTGTTGTTATTTAGAAAAAAAGAAAAGTGTGTTTTTACATTTTACCACAAAATTCTACAAATAGTACTATTCTTTTTATTTAGAATAATTAAGAATATTTAATATATTTATATTGCCTACATATATTTAATATAGATAGAAAGGGTGGGTTTATGAATAGAAGAAGAAATGTGCCGTACATTGTACGAAATAAAATAAAAAAAGCTGAAGTGTCTTTTGAACTGCTGCTATTAAACGAGGTTCAGCTTAACGGCAGTGACTCCAATATCCAAAGCGGTTTTGTAAATGTATCGGTAAACACAGCTTTGGGCGCCATACCTGTCAGGGATGCGGTTGTTACCTTATATGTGAAAGACCAGGAAGGAAATGAAGAGGCTTTGTACCATCTGATAACAGATATAAGCGGTAAGGTTCCTCAAATGGCTCTTCCGGTGGTATATAATCCGTTAGACCCATTAAAATCCCGGGAGTATTTTTTCTCCACATATAATTTAAGAATACAGGCAAGCGGATATTATAATCAAAATATTATAGACTTAAGGGTTTTTCCCGACACGGCAACTAATTATAATGTGATGCTGATACCTGTCATGCAGGGCGGACATGAGGATGAAGGAGAACGGACCCTGGTGATACCGTCAAGCCCTGTTGACCAATCCAATGTGTGAGGTGTTTATATGAGTGTATCAACAATTCAGCAGGAATTTCCCCCATCACCGCTTAAGAACGGTGATGATAATCAATTTGTATTTACTGCAAAAGAGGCCTTAAATATAATATCTGTAAATTACCCTGCCATACCTGTAATAGTAATTGTTAATACAGTATTTGACGAAAATTTAGAGGCTGCAGTGAAAGAATTTCAAAATATATTTAATCTGCCGGTAACAGGTATTATCGATACGGCTACATGGTTTGAAATAGGGACTATACAGGCATCTGTGCTAAGGCTTGCAGAGCTTGCAGCCGGAGGAATTTTATTGGATGACATAGTTGAAGATATTACTGAGATAGAAGAAAGAATCCAGGTTCTTCCAAGAGTTCAAATGGTTCAGTTTTTTTTAAATGTTTTGTCCGCTTTTTACTCTTCTATACCTGCAGTTGATATTGACGGCATTTTAGGGCCCCAAACCAGAAACAGTATAATAGAATTTCAAAAAACCATGAGGCTTCCGACAACAGGTTTAATTGATGAGGAAACATGGACTGCAATGTACAACAGCATCCTCGGGATATTAAGAGAACTTCCTCCTTCAGCTGTTCAACTTCCTTCCCTCCTTTATCCGGGCTTCATATACAGTGAAGGCTCCGAAAGGCCCGGAGTATTTATTATACAAGAGATATTGGCATATATTTCATCTGTAAATCCTGAAATACCCTTTGTTCAGCCGGATGGAATATTTGGTCCCGAAACAAGAGCCGGAGTAGCAGCTTTTCAAAGATACTACGGCCTTGCGGTAAACGGAATTGTTGATGAAGAAACATGGGACAGATTAGTAAGCGTTTATCGGGATAAGCGATTCGGTGAAGGCTAATTATAATGATGAAAGTAAGGTGATATTATGAGTATTCCTGATATAAATGTAGTTATTCCGGAGGCTGGCCTTCCCCATGTCGTTGTGCCCTTTCCTTTATACATAACCGTACATTTGGGAGCTCCGGACGATGATGCACTTAATGTAACTGTTCCATATTTGGACTACATTAAAAATGTCGGCTCCAGTGAATTGTATCCTACATGGCCGGAAGAAGCTATAAGGGCAAATATTCACGCAATATCTTCCGTTGCAATGAATAGAATTTTTACGGAATGGTACAGGTCAAGGGGTTATGATTTTGATATTACAAATACCACTCAGTTCGATCAGGCTTATGTTCACGAGAGGGGTATTTTTGACTCTATTTCCAATATTGCAAATGAAGAATTTAATAAATACATTGTCAGAGATGGCTTTATTGATCCCTTATTTGCAGCTTTTTGCGACGGGAGAATTTCTCAGTGCAACGGCATGTATCAATGGGGCAGTGTTGAATTGGCTGATCAGGGCTATACAGCCGAAGAAATTCTAAAATATTATTATGGTGATAATATAACTTTAGTAGAAAGTACTACTGCAGTGGTGATTACAGAAACCTATCCCGGTGAGCCCCTTTCCTTAGGAGATTCAGGCATAGTTGTTTTCAGAATGCAGTATGTGCTAAACAGAATAAACGATAATTTCCCCTTGATTCCGCATATTGAAATAACAGGGTTTTTTGATGAATCTACTGAGAATGCAGTAAGAATATTTCAAGAAGCCTTTGGCTTGCCTGTAACAGGAGTAATAGACCGTGATACATGGAACCGAATACGCTTTACTTATATTGCTGTCGAAAGATTAGCCGAGTTAGTATCTGAGGGACTTTCCTTTGAAGAATTAAGGCAGCTGTATTCCAATATTGTATTGGAGGGGGCGACTTTGCCCATAGTGGCATATATAGAGCTTTTCTTAAGTATTGTTTCAGAAAAATACCCTGCTATAGAACCCATTGAAATAGATACCTTCTATGGTCCGGATACTGCCCGGGCCGTAAGAGAATTTCAAAATATCATGGGCTTAAATCCAACGGGTATTGTAGATCAGGAAACATTGAATTTATTGTACGGGGATGCATATTCAATTCTTACATCAACCCCTGTAGAGGATTTAAGGCTTCCCTTTCTTCCTTATATGGGAGTAAATTTAACTGAAGGTATGGGACCTGAATATCCAAGAATAGTGCTTCTTGAAATAATGCTCAATACTATTTCCTTAATACATCCTGAAATAATACCTGTTGAAGTAGGCGGGGGATTTGGTCCCGATACATCTGCTGCAGTTATTGCCTTCCAGAATTTGTATGGTCTGCCCCTGACAGGTGTAGTTGACGAAGAAACATGGAATGTAATAAATGAAGTCTACCAGTCTGCTATCACAATAATATAAAAAATTCACGAAGGAGGCATTTAGGCTTTATGGTTTATTCAGAATATAAGCCAAATTTTATTTTGGAAATTCAAAACTATCTTAATAATGCAAATCCTGCCGGAAATAAGATAGGGCTCACCGGAGTATATGACGAAGCGACCCGAAATGCTCTGCTTGCATTTCAAAAAATTAACGGGCTTCCCCCAACCGGCTATATTGATGCACCTGCATTTTTTCTATTAGTGCGCAAAAACAATGACTACCTCAGGAGGGCTCAAATGCCGGGAAAAATTGCCGTCAGCAATTCTGACTTTGCAGAAGTGAAAAAAGGCGACCAAAATGATTTAGTTTATGGCATAAAGGTTATGCTTAACAGCTTTTACAGAAGATATTCAAATTATCCAAAATTAGAAATGACAAATATATATGATGAAAAAACAGAAGAGGCAATAAGTCTGTTTCAACAAAGGAGCATGCTTCCGGTGACAGGTATTGTTGATATAAAGACCTGGAACAGCTTATGTCAAATATATGACGGCTGCAGGCTTTACAAATAGTCCGGCGCATTTCCCTGCAAACTCAAAGACGGTGTAATTCTTCGAGCTTTTGATGAAGAATCCCGTCTTTTTTATTTATTGCTATTGACTTTTTTGCAGGTTTTGATAAAATATGTTTAGCACTCAACTCTTTAGAGTGCTGATAACATAAAGATAAAAAAATGCCCCGTCAGGAGGAATGTCCCCTCTTAAGAAAGGAAGATAAAAAAATGGCCAAAAAACAATTTAAATCAGAGTCCAAAAGACTTTTGAACTTAATGATTAATTCTATTTACACCCACAAGGAAATATTTTTACGGGAGCTTATTTCAAATGCCAGTGATGCAATTGACAAAAGCTACTTTTTGTCATTAACAGATAAAAATATTGCCTTTAATAAAGATGACTTCTATATAAGGATTACAGCCAATGAAGAGGAAAGAACTTTAACCGTATCAGACACCGGTATCGGCATGTCAAAGGATGAGCTCGATTCAAATCTTGGCATCATTGCAAAAAGCGGGTCCTTTGATTTTAAGGAGAACAACGAAATAAAAGAAGGTGTGGATATAATCGGACAATTCGGTGTTGGGTTTTATTCCGCATTCATGGTTTCCGAAAAGGTTACTGTTATAAGCAAAAAAGCAGATTCGGATGAAGCTTTTAAATGGGAGTCCGATGGGGCAGACGGATATACAATCACAGCCTGGGAAAAAGACACAGCAGGAACTGACATTATCATGAAAATCAAGCCAAGCACCGAAGATGAAGATTATGATGAATTTCTTGATGCTTACAACATTAAATCCCTGGTAAAGAAATATTCCGATTTCATCAAATATCCCGTTAAAATGATGATGAAAAAAAGAAAGCTTAAAGAAGGAAGCGAAAATGACTATGAAGATTACTTTGAAGATGAAATTTTAAACAGCATGGTTCCCATATGGAGGAAAAATAAAAGCGAGCTTAAAGAAGAGGACTATGAAAATTTCTATATGGAAAAACATTTCGGCTATGAAAAGCCTTTGAAATATACCCATGTAAGCGTAGAAGGCCTTGTCAGCTACAATGCAATACTCTACATACCGGCAAGAACTCCCTTTGATTTCTATACAAAGGAATTTGAGAAAGGTCTTGAGCTTTATTCGAATGGTGTAATGATTATGAAGAAATGCGGTGAACTCCTGCCTGATTATTTTGGTTTTGTGCAGGGATTGGTTGATTCTCCTGATTTTTCCCTGAATATTTCAAGAGAAGTACTGCAGCATGACAGGCAGCTTCAATTTATTGCCAAGAAGCTGAAGGAAAAAATTAAAAGTGAGCTCTTAGCTATGTTAAAGGATGAAAGAGAAGTCTATGAAAAATTCTTCCAAAACTTCGGACGTACCTTGAAGTACGGTTTATACAGCGAATGGGGCGCAAACAAGGAAATGCTTCAAGATCTGGTGATGTTTCATTCATCTCACGAGAAAAAATTAACAACACTTGATGAGTATGCAGGCAGGATGAAGGAAGACCAAAAGTATATTTATTATGCAGCAGGAGAAAGTGTTGATAAACTGGCCAGGCTTCCCCAAGCAGAGCTTGTTTGTGACAAGGGATATGAAATTCTTTATTTTGTTGATGAAATAGATGAATTTGCCATAAAGGTTCTTTTGAATTACAAAGAAAAGGAGTTTAAGAATATTTCAAGTTCCGATATTGATATAAAGATAGAAGATGATGGCGGCAGTGATGGTGAAGAAAATAAAGACTTGTTTGCTTTCATGAAGGAAACCCTGGGTGATAAGATTAAGGAAGTGAGAGCTTCAAAAAGACTTAAAACCCATCCCGTCTGCCTTGCAGTTGAAGGAGAAGTATCGATAGAAATGGAAAGGGTGTTAAATGCAATGCCGGACAATCCTGCTGACATTCATGCGGAGAAAATTCTTGAAATTAACAATAATCATAAAATTTTTGAAAAATTAAAAGATGCTTATGACAATGACAGGGAAAAACTTAAAAAACTGTCAAATGTATTGTACAATCAAGCACTGCTTATTGAAGGGCTCCCCATCGAAGACCCGGTGCAGTATGCAAATGATGTGTATGAATTGATGTAGTGGACTGTTTTAGGGCATCTTGCAGTCTCCTTCACCAATTTATTTGCTCCTTTCGTCGCATAAATTGGGAAGTCGTTGCGAATGACCTACCAGCCATTTCTCAGAAAAAAGACTCTGAGAAATGGGGTTAGGGCATCTTTTTACTCGAAGTATTCTTCCATAGTGAGTCCAGACTCATATATTTTTTCTGCAAGCTCTGTACCCAAATATCTTATATGCCACGGCTCGTATGCATAACCTGTAATTTCCTCTTTTCCCTTAGGATATCTGATTATATATCCGTAGGTATGGGCATTTTCTGCAACCCACTTGCCTTCTTCTGTTTCTGCAAATGTAGTATCCAATTTATAGTTTAAAGCCTGGCATGTAATATCAATCGAAAGACCTGTCTGGTGTTCGCTTCGGCCGGGTTTGGCACTGTACATGTCTGCCGCAGCTCTGCCGTAGTTATCAACATAGGACGAATACAATGATGCCTGGGTATAATATGACCTGTAACCTGAACGTGCATGCAGTTCATAACCTTCTTCTTCTGCAGCAGTGAACAATTCCTTCAATGCCTGGCAGGCGGCGCTTCTTAACTGATTTACCTCAGGGTTTGAAAGCACAGTAGGCAGCTCGCTTAGTGTCACCAAGTCTTCAGGTACATAGTTTTCAGGAAGCTTCCTTTTTTTATTTACCAGTACATCCAGCTCTTCAGGGTTTTCAATAATGACAGCCGGCTCGTCCTCCCCCTGCACGGGGTCAACTTCTTCCGGCTCAGCTTCCTCCGGCTCCTGGGGCTCTTCAGGATTTTGAGCTTCTTCTTCCCGGGGTTCTTCAGGTTCAGCGGAGATTTCCTCTTCTTCCGGGTCCTTTGAAATGTTTGCCGGTTCCTCGTCCTGTTTTTCTAATTTCTCTTTTATAAGAAATGCTCCAAATATAATTAATAAAAGGCTAGTAACAACAATTACAGTCCTTCTTATCTTCAGTTTTTTACTTCTTCTCATTATTTTCTCCTTAAAAGGTATGGGGAATGTCCCCGATTTCCTTCCACATTATCAGTGCATCCTCCAAAGGTTTAACATAATAGTTCGGTCTTTTCCCCAGGGCATAAAATCCAAATTTATTGTATAAATTAATTGCCGGTTCATTTGATACCCTGACTTCAAGGGTCATGTGAGAAATTTCCGAACTCCTGCATATTTCAATCATTTTCTTTATCAACATGCCTCCCAGTCCTTTGTTTCTGTATTCAGGCAGGACGGCTACGTTTGTTATATGGCATTCATCAATAATTCTCCACATGCCCATATAAGCTGCAATCTTCCCTGAAACTTCGACAACCTGGTAATATGCCAATTCATTTGTTAATTCCTTTTCTAAAGATGCCTTAGACCAGGGCAGCGAAAAACAAATTCTTTCAATGTTCATAACCTGGTCTATGTCTTTATTAAGCATCCCCCTAATTATATAATCCCCCATCTGCACCTCTTACTTTCTGTTTCTTTCTGCCTGTGACAACCTCAAGTACTGGGGCCTAAGGTCTCCTGCCGGGACACTATCGCCTTGAACTGCCATTTTATATGCAATAGAGCCAAGTGTTGAAGCTTTGAGATAATTGTAAACTTCAGGCGTAAAATACGCCCTTCTGTTTAAATTATTCTTTATTCTTTCTCTGTAATTTACAGACCCGTCTCCGTTAAATATAAGCGGCTCCTTATATTCATTTAATATTTCAATCAATTCGTCAATATTGCAGGCAAATTGCTCCTTTACTTCCCTGCATTCCCCTTTTTCCCACCTGTAAATGCCCGTATATATTCTTCCTGCCTTTGCATCCATTACAGGTACAAGAAATTTATTCTCATCATATACATTGGCTGCCAATGATTTCATTGTGGGAACACTTACAATCCTAATGCCCCCTGCATATGCCAGGCTTTTAGCAAGAGCAGCCCCTATCCTGAGTCCCGTGTATGAGCCCGGACCTCTTGAAACTGCAATAAAATCAATATCCTTAAGCTTAAGACCTAAATCCTCCATCAATACTTCGATTAAGGGCATAAGCTTTTCCGAATGAGTTTTTTTATGCCTTAAGGTGTATTCACCCAAAATATTTTCATCTTGGGTAACTGCGCAGGATGCTGTTACAGATGCTGATTCAATTGAAAGTATTTTCATTTTTTAACTCCTTAAGCAGTTTTTCGTATACAGGTCCTTCTCCTTCGATGCTTATTTCTCTTTTCCTGTCATCAATTCTTATAATTTTAATATTAACTCTTTCTTGGGGAAGTATAGCCCGGATTAAATCCGCCCACTCTATTATAGTAACTCCTTCAGAATATATATATTCATCAAAGCCTAATTCATACATATCATCTTCTGAGCCAATGCGGTAGACGTCCATATGATAGAAAGGAAGTTTCCCTTCATATTCCTTAATGATTGTAAATGTAGGGCTGACTATATATTCTTTCACGCCGAATTCTTCAGCTATAAACTGAGTAAGAGAAGTTTTTCCTGCCCCCAGTTCACCGTCAAGACAAATTACAGTGCCCTTTTCTAAACATTTTGCTATTATTTTTCCTAATTTTTCTGTGTCTTTTAAATTGTTTGCTATTATTTTCATATTAATCCTAACTTTATTTTTGCAACCATAACATCGCTATTATACATTTATATATTCAAAAAATCAAGATGCCCAGGATGTCCAAAGAAAATTTTATTGAACAATGTATTTGCACGTGCTATAATACTATGAGTTATTTACACATATAATAAACAAGACAGCAATTTTTTTAAATAATGAATACTTGGGAGACTAACATGAAATACAGGTTCAATCATATATATTTTATAGGAATCGGCGGAATAAGCATGAGTGCCTTAGCTGAAATAATGCTGGAGGAAGGAATCAAGGTATCCGGTTCTGACAGGAGCGATTCAAAGATAATTAAAAACCTTCAAACATCAGGCGCTCATATTCATATAAATCATGACCCGAAAAACATAAGAGGTGACATTGACTTAGTAGTGTATACATCTGCAATCCCGGATGATAATCCTGAACTTTTAAGAGCAAAAGAATTAAATATCGAAATAATGGACAGGGCGGAATTTCTTGGAGCTGTAATGAAAAATTACAAGCATTCTATTTGTGTTTCAGGCACTCACGGCAAAACAACAACTACCGGAATGCTTTCATCTGTTTTGATTGAAACTGATTTAGCACCCACTATTTTTTTAGGGGGCGAAATGGATTCATTAGGAGGTAACCTTCTTCACGGCTCATACGAGCTTCTTTTGACAGAGGCCTGCGAATATAAGAGGAATTTTTTGAAGTTTAACCCTACCATGGAAGTGATTCTTAATGTTGAGGAGGACCACCTGGATTACTATAGGAGTTTAGAAGATATTGAAAGTGCATTTGTTGAATATGCTGAAAAACTGCCTATGGATGGTTATTTGATTGTCAATGAAGCATACAGTCATTTGTTTAATAGCATAAAATCCAATCTTGTAAGCTTCGGCCTTGATAAGGGCGATTATTATGCCCGTAATGTAAAGCTTGTTCCGGAACCTTCATACACCCTCATGAAGGGTAATGAGGACATTGCTGAAATTAAGCTTAAAGTGCCGGGCGACCACAATGTTTTAAATTCATTAGCTGCATGTGCCGCATGTCTGTCCTTGGGTATTGAGCCCGGGACTCTTGTCAAAGGGCTGCTTGAATTTAAAGGAACTCACAGAAGGTATGAGTATAAAGGTGAGCTTAAGGGAGCTCTTCTTATTGATGATTATGCTCACCATCCATCAGAAATGAAAGCAACTTTAAAAACAGCCCGGTCTTATGCTGAAGGCAGAATTATCACTGTTTTCCAGCCCCATACCTACACCAGAACCATAAAGCTTTTGGACGGTTTTGCCGAAGCTTTGTCAATGTCAGATGAGGCAATATTAGTAGATATTTATGCTGCAAGAGAAATTGACCAGGGCCTGATTCATTCAAAGGATATTATAAATAAAATGAAAAATTATTCTAAAAATGGAATTTTTGCGGGGAGTTTCCGGGAAGCAGCAGATATTGTAAGGTCAATGGCAAAAAAAGGTGATATAATAATCACCATGGGGGCGGGAAATGTGGTTGATATAGCCGACTTATTGCTGGAATGATCCGCATTGGCTAAAGATCTCACATTTGGCTTATTTCTCCCGATTCGTTAGGTATTTCGCCAATTCAACAAGATATACAGCCCTGCCGCCGAATATACCCAGGTTTTCAATTGCTTGCCGGGTGAATTTTTCAACGTCCTGCCTTGCTTCTTCTATACTTTTATATGTCAGGTATGTAATTTTTTTGTTTGCAGCATCGCTTCCGATTGCCTTGCCTAATTTTTCCTGAGTGCTTGTAACATCCAAAATATCATCTTCTATTTGAAATGCAAGACCTATTTTTTCGGCATAGGACCCCAATAGCTCCATTTCTTCATCACTTGCACCTGCCAATGCGGCACCTGCTATCAGGCTGCTCTTTATAATAGCCCCAGTTTTTAATGAATACATATATTTAAGGTCTTCAATTGTCTTAATTTTATTTCCGTCCATATCTATAAGCTGGCCTCCTATCATTCCTTCCGAACCCGAGGAGTCAGCAATTATTTTCAGAGCTTTTAGTGCATTCATGCTGTTTGAATTCATAGCAGCTTCCAATCCTGTTTCAAAGGCCTTATTAAGCAGGCCGTCACCGGCAAGTATTGCCGTTGCCTGGCCGTACTTTTTATGGTTTGACAATTTGCCTCTCCGGTAATCATCATTGTCCATGGCAGGCAAATCATCATGAATTAGTGAGTATGTATGAATCATTTCCATTGCACAGGCAAATGGCAGGGCTTCATTTGAATCATCCCTAAAAAGTTCATAGGCTCCCAACAAAAGCACCGGCCTCAGCTTCTTTCCTTCTGACAAGAGGCTGTAATTCATTGCTTCATAGATTAATTTTTGAGGCTTTTCCTTTTCTTCAATAATCCTGCTCAGATATTCATTAACAATATTTACTTTTTCTTCAAACCATATCTTAAATTCCATATTAATCTTTCCTTTGTTTATTTAAATTATTGGGATTATAGGGACACAACAAAAATCTATATTGCTAATTATAACACACATGATAAAATTATGCAGTAAAATGAAATAATTTATAAATGCAGCATAAAGAAAAATCGGGAGAAATCTCCCGATTTTTGTTTTTTTAGCTAGCTTATATTCTCTGAACGTTAGCTGCCTGGTCTCCTCTGTTTCCTTGAGTAACGTCAAAACTTACTTTTTGACCTTCTTCAAGAGTTTTGAATCCGTCGCCTTGAATAGCTGAGAAATGTACAAAAACGTCATTTCCATCATCTTTTGTGATAAATCCAAATCCTTTTTCTGAGTTGAACCATTTTACTGTACCCTGTGCCATGAGTACCTCCTAAATATTATTATATTCCATGAGTAAAAAAATTTCACATATTTTTACATATTATATACAGCACGCCACATATAATATTTAAAAACATGTGAAATCCATAAATACATCTGTAATACATTTAAAGACTACCACATCAGCATTTAAATGTCAATCATTATTTTTTTTAGATTTGGGGACGGTTCTTTTAACAAAAAGAACCGTCCCCAAATCTTTATTTTTTGTTTAAAAAGCTTGGTATTGTAAAGTCGAATGGACTTTCCGCTTTCTTTTCATCTTTTTCAGTTAATTCTCCTTCGGATTTTTTGGCTTTGCCTTCTCCGAAGCCTGTTGCAATAACTGTAATTTTTATTGTATCTCCCAAGGATTCGTCAATATTTGCCCCGTATATCAGGTTTGCTTCAGGGTCGGCTGCTTCTTCGATGAGCTTGGCTGCTTCGTTAACCTCATGGATTCCCATGCTTGTACCGCCTGTAATGTTTACCAGGACCCCTCTTGCTCCATTGATGGACGTTTCAAGAAGCGGGCTTTGTATTGCCTGCTTAACTGCATTTAATGCCCTGTTTTCCCCTGTTGCATGACCGATACCCATGTGGGCAAGACCTTGTCCGGCCATAATTGTTTCTACGTCTGCGAAGTCAAGATTCATTATAGCAGGAATTGCAATCAGATCAGATATGCCCTGTATGCCCTGTCTCAATACATCATCTGCCATGGCAAAGGCTTCCAGCATGGTTGTTTTTTTGTCTGTTATTTCAAGAAGTTTGTCGTTTGGAATTATAACTAAAGTATCAATATTTTCCTTTAGTCTTTTTAGTCCCATTTCGGCATTTTTCATCCTGCATCTTCCTTCAAACATAAAGGGCTTTGTAACAACTGCAACTGTAAGTATACCCATGGATTTTGCAATATCGGCAATTATTGGAGCTGCACCTGTCCCGGTTCCGCCTCCCATACCGGCAGTTATGAAAACCATGTCTGCCCCTTCCACCATGTCTGCAATATCCTGCTTGTTTTCTTCAGCTGCTCTTTCTCCGATTTCCGGTTTTGAACCTGCGCCCAAACCATTAGTCAGTTTTTGCCCTATTTGAAATTTCGTTTCTGCCTTTGATGTGGATAAATGCTGCTTGTCCGTATTTACAGAGATGAAATTAACACCCCTGACCCCTGCATCAATCATCCTGTTAACAGCATTGTTGCCCCCTCCGCCGACACCTATTACCTTAATATTTGCAAGTTTTTCCGATGGTTCTTCAAATTGAAACATATAGCGACCTCCTATGAGAGAGAAATTTTTTACTATTTATTAGATTATATCATAAAATTAATAATATACATACACATTTTATTATCTTATAGTTTACTTGTTTTTACTAAACTTATCAAGATAAATATCGACTAAGAGTCTTAATTTTTTATAAATATTATTTCCGAATGCAAAAACAGCCGCCAAATAAATGGGAAGACCTAATTGCTCGCCTACAAATCCCAGAAACAAGGCAAATAATAAGTCTGTCAATAAATATACAGAACTTTTTGCAATTGTCAAATCTGTAGTTTTGCTGTCATGGAGCATGTTAATTATGGTATTTAGTATTGCCAGTATCGCCAGTGATATATACACTATATAAGCTGGATTGTAGACAAAATTCAAGTTAAGTCCTGCAATTATGCCAAGGATTAACCCGGCTGCAACATATATCATTCTTCTACCTCTTCTTTCATTATTTGAGCATACAGGGGTTCATAGTTAGTCCCGCGAAATCTTCTGACAGTTAAATTATAACTTGGCTGTGCAACTACTTCCATTCCGTATACATTCATTAATTCATAGGCATAGGTATCTTCCATAGTAACAGCATCATAGAGTTCCTCCATATCTCCTATTGCTATTATTACAAAAGGAGCCGGAATTACTTCATTATTAACTCTTATCAAGGGACCCGCACAAATTACCTCCGATAGGTTTGTAATTCTTTTGCCGTTAATTTCAATGGCTTCTGCACCGGCAGCCTTGAGGTCGTTTAACAATACCACTATGTCAACATCGTGGACTATTCTTTCCATAATATCGAGGTTGTCGTCCTCATTGATATTGTCGGAAATCCTCAGCATTATACCGGGACCTCTCACATCCGTAAAACCATTATAGTATTTTATCTCCTCAATTTGAGATTTAAGATCAATTATGTCCTCATAGTATGCCCTTGCTTCATAGCCGGCTCTTGTTTCTTTTTCGCTTTCTACAGCTTCCTGCATAGTATGGATTAAGAGCTCCATTTCTTCTATGCTTCGTCCATATTGGCTGAGCTTTTTAAGCGCATATATGCTTTCTTCATTGATTCCCGCGTCTGCACCGTTTACAAGAGCTGCTGCTGTTAAAAAAACTAAAACAAAAATTATTATATTAAATGTTCTTTTTATTATGACCACCCCTTAAATCTCTTCATGCCGGGTAATTGGAACAGCATATCTGAACTGCCTTTCTCCTTCATAAGATTGAATAAATATTTCATTTGAATCTTCTCTTTCAATTGTATATCCTATCTGATTGAACTGGCTTACTATGCCTCCCACAAAGTTAAGGGAAGAATTTATTGTTGCCTTGTCCCCTATTGCCTTTATTTCCAGCGGCAGTACCATGGCAACGCCGTTTACGTTAATATGCTCAAGAACAGGCACAATTTCTGTATAGTTTGTGTATCTTTGCCCGTTTATGGATATAGCTTCAACACCTGCATTATTTAAATAGCTGATTAGTGCAAGTATATACTGATGGCTTGATGCAAGGCTTAAATATGAATTTGGGTCGGCATCTATGGTAATTATGGTTCCGGGGCCCTTCACATCATAATAACCGGATATTATCTTTTGATCTTCAAGCTCTTTACTCAGTTTTGCCAGCTCCTCCTCAGTATCTTTAAACGTTTCTTGGTTTTTTCTGTTTTCTTCCTTAAGGGCTTCTAATTCATCCTTAATTCTGTTTTTTTCAAGGTTTAGCTTAGCAAGCTCCTCACTGAGCTCAAGTGTTTTTTCATCAAAATCAATTATACCCAGTATGGCAGTCCTGGTTCTCACTTGAGTAATCAAAACAAGGCCTAAAACCAGGCTTATAGCAAACAACATTACTTTTTGCCACATTTTGTCCATTTTTCCCTCCATTAGTCCTCAATATATACAGGACTGTCCCCCTTTGTAAAATCAATCAAGCCTGAGGATACTGTTAAATTATTATTTAACCTTTCGATAATAATTTTCATGGCAAAAACAATTTGATAATTAATATCCTCGCTTAAGTCCAGCCTTACTCCCGTCCCATATTGCGTTTCAAATAAAAAGCTGTTCCCCAAATCCACAGTGCAGCCTTTTACAGCATCACTCCCATATTGCTTGTTTAAATATTCTGTTGCCTCGAATACTCTTTCAATGCTTTCAATGCCCGCAAATTGGATACTATCCCCTATATTGTATATCACATCAGTATAACTTTCAATAGTCAATAAGTCTAATTTTTCAATACTTGTTCTCAATACTATTCCATTTTTGTCTATTATTATGTATTCATTGTTTGTGAAAACCTGGTATTTGTCCACTCTTTCAGTAATATCAAGAAATAGCTTATTTGGAAGTTCATAAAGAACCCTTACATTTTCCACATATATTTCATTCTCAAGATTTTCTTTAACCTGCCGCCTGTTAATATCAAATATCTTTTTGCCCGTTTCAATGGCTGATTTTTCCATTATATATTCATCACTATATGTTAAATTACCCTTCATGTCAACGCTGATAAGGTCGAAATAAGGGGTTTCGTAATAAACATAGTGAATACAAAAAACAACAACTACAGCAGCCGTAATAAATGCTGCCGCAGATACAAATAGCCTTTTATTCCTTTTTTTGTTCTTTTTCCTTTGTTTTTTGTTGTTCTTTTCAGCCATCGATTGATTTACTCCAAGGGGATATTGTGTCCCTAATCCCCTGTCTCGGTTATTATAAGCCCTAAGTTTTGTAATTTATATAAGAATTTTTCATATCCTCTTTTTATGTGATGAATATTATTTATCTTAGACGTACCTTCTGCTCCCATTGCTGCTATTACAAGTGCCGCCCCGCCTCTTAAGTCCCTTGCTTCAACTTCAGCGCTTGATAATTTTTCCACACCCTCCACCACGGCCACTCTCCCTATAGTTGTTATGCATGCACCCATTTTCTGGAGCTCAGGAACATGTTTCAGTCTGCTGTCAAATACGGTTTCTTCAATAATGGAAATCCCGTCTGCTACCGTCATGGATGCCATAACCTGTGCCTGCATATCCGTTGGAAAGCCGGGATAGGGCTGGGTTGTTATTTTTTCAATTGCTTTTATCCTTTTATTGTTTGCGATAACTATTGTTCCGTTCCTTTCTCTTATTTCGCAACCTGCATCTTCATATAAAGAAGTAATGGACTTAAAATGAGATTTTTCTATGTTTCTTATGTAGATTTTGCTCTTCATCGATGCTGCTGCACTCAAATAAGTTCCTGCCTCTATACGGTCAGAAATAATTTTGTATTCTACAGTATCTGTATTTTCGATTTTTTTGCCTTCAATGATGATTAGGCCTGTTCCTGCACCATTTACACAAAAACCGCAAATATTCAAAAAATTCTGCAAATCCACAATTTCAGGTTCCCTTGCGGGGTTATATATATTTGTTCTGCCGGGGTTTCCTACTGCAAACAGCATAATATTCTCGGTTGCCCCCACGCTTGGATAGTCAAGATGAATATCACAGCTTGCCGGCTCATTAACAGTGCCTGTCAGCAAACCGTTTTTTTCATTTATTTCAACTCCAAGTTTCCGTAAAGCTTTTAAATGCAAATCAATAGGCCTGAGGCCTATTTCGCAGCCTCCCGGATATGCAACTTCAACCTTGCCCGTCCGCTGCAGAACAGCTCCCATTAAAATTATTGACGACCTTATTTTCTTCACTAATTTTTCGGGAACTACATGGGTATTTAAAGCTCTGGTATCAATTAATGCAATACCATTTTCGTATTGGATACTGCATCCCATAATGTTTAGTATTTCAAGCATGTCTTTTACATCTTCAATATCCGGTATATTCTCAAGTATATATTCTCTTCCGGTAATTACAGTGCTTGCCAGAATAGGAAGTGCCGCATTTTTCGAGCCGCCGATATCCACAATTCCTTCAAGACTGTTTCTTCCTTCAACAATAAAGCTCCCCATTTTTATCCCTCCTCAACAAGCTGATTCATAATATATGTTATGCATCTTTTTTTCACTTGTTACTTTCGTGTATTGATGAGAGATATCATTGTTGCGTATATTTTATTTTCAACGTCAGAATTTCCCAGTCTTTTGGATTTCAGGGCCATGGTTTTCAATCTGCCTTTATTTTCAATAATTTCTTCAATTGATTCAAGAAGGGTCTTGTCACTTAAGTCCTTTTCCAGTATAACTAATGCCGCACCTTCCTTTTCCAAAGCGCGGGCATTGTAGACCTGATGATTTTCCGCAGTATATGTTTTAGGAATCAATATTGAAGGCACTCCTTTTGCAGTTATTTCAGCGATAGTTATAGCACCGGCACTTCCTATTACAATATCGGAGGCAGAAAGAGCAAGGGGTGCTTCATACATATAATCCTTAATTTCAATGTTTTTTTCTAATTCAATTTCATTATTCAACTCATTCATGAAAGCCCGGTAATGTTTCTTGCCTGTTACATGGAGAATTTTTACATTGCTGCTTCCGTTGTATTTTTTTAAAACTCCAATTATTGCTTCATTTAAAGATATTTGGCCGCCGCTGCCGCCAAATGAATATATAAACACATCCCCGGGCTTTAAATTATAGCCTGTTCTTGATTTGCGCCTGTCTCTTGTAATTATGTCCTTTCTTACAGGGTTTCCTGTCATGATAAGCTTCTCTTTTGCACTTTTGGGAAAATACTGCCTGGCTTCTTCAAAGCTTATTCCTACCCTGTCGGCAATTCTGCTTAATAACCTGTTGGTTATTCCGGGATAAACATTTTGTTCCAGTATCATTGTGGGAATTTTCTTTAAATGGGCGGCCAAAACAACCGGGCCGCACACATATCCTCCCGTTCCTACAACTATATCCGGTTTAAATTCATTTATTATTTTAAAAGACTCCATCAGACCCTTTGCTGAAGCAAATAAGGTCTTAATATTGTCCAAAGTAATTTTCCGCTTTAAGTATTTAGCTGTAACAGCTTTAAATTCAAAGCCTTCCTTTGGAATAAGCTCGCTTTCAAGGCTGTTTCTGCTCCCCACATATAAAATTTCATCAGAAGGGTTTTCACTTTTTACCTTCTGTGCTATTGCCAATGCCGGATTTATATGACCTCCGGTTCCTCCGCCTGTTATAAGAACTTTCATATAATTACCGTTCCTTTTCAAATTGGGGACCTTCCTTTAATGCTATCCCACAGAGACTCTCCCTTCATTAAAGGTGTGTCCCCTATCCTCTATAAGTATTCGAGTATTTCGATATATTGAGCAGGATCCCCATTGAGCACAATAAAAACATTATTGATGAACCTCCCGCGCTTATGAAGGGCAAAGCCCTTCCTGTAGGCGGCATTGATGATGTTGCAACCGCTACATGTATTATAAACTGTACCAGCACTATTACTGTCAAACCTAAGGCTGTCTGGCTTCCGAAAAGATCCTCTGTGTTCATGGAAATTCTCAGTCCTCTCCATGCAAATACAACAAATCCAAGCATCAGGATGGTGCATCCCGCAAAGCCCAGCTCTTCCCCTATTATTGAAAAAATAAAGTCATTGTAGGCTTCCGGCAGGTGGAAAAATTTTTGCCTGCTCTGGCCTATCCCCATGCCGAAAAGACCTCCTGTACCCAAGGCATAAAGCGAATTTATAATCTGCCAGCCTTCATTCAGGGGATATTTAAAGGGGTCGAAAAAAACAATTATTCTTGATATCCTGTAAGTCTGTGTTGCAATCAATCCTATTATTCCTCCCACAGCCAGTATAACAAGCAGGATGAGGTGGATTATCCTTCCTCCTGCACAAAAAAACATTACAATAAGAGTTCCCCCAAGTATTACTGCCGTGCTTAAGTCGTCCTGTATTGCTATTAAACCGCAAAAAAGTCCTATATAGAGTAATGATGGCAAAAAACCCTTGTTAAAGGAAGGCAGCAGGTCCCTTTTTCTGCTGAAATAATCAGCCATGTAAATAACAGCCCCGATTTTTATTATTTCAGAGGGCTGGAGTGAAATGCCCCCTATCTCAATCCACCGCTGGGCACCGTTTGATGCAATGCCTATAATAATGGTAAGGGCTGCCAAGCCTATGCATGATAAGAGAATTAACTTGCTGAATTTTTTGTAGATTATATATGGAAGGTTTGCAAAAAAAATCATTCCTGCAAGTCCTGCTCCTGCTGCAATCACTTGTTTCCTCAAGAAGTAAAAGGGATCTCCCCCATATTTGTAATATCCGTCAGGATAAGAGGAACTGTATACCATTAAAAATCCAAATAAGACAAGCAGCACTATTATAAATACCAATACCCAGTCAATTGACCTGGCTTTAGTCTTTTTTACTGTTTCCTCCATAATAACTTACCCTTTCTTTAAAATCCCTGCCTCTGACTTCGTAATTAGGGTACATTCCCCAGCTGGCACAGGCAGGAGACAAAAGAACATTATCTCCTGCTTGGGCCAGCTCAAAGCTTTTTTTCACAGCCTGGTCCATTGTTTCCACTATGTAAATATTTTTAAATCCATATTTCAAAGCACACTTTTCTATATTTTTGGCAGTCTGCCCCAGAAGAATAAGTGCCTTTACCTTACCGTCAAATGCTTTTATAAAGTCATCGTAGGATGACCCCTTGTCATAGCCCCCTGCTATCAATATAATCGGTTTGTCAATTCCTTGAATTGCCTTAATTGAAGCATCAGAATTTGTTCCTTTTGAATCATTGTAAAATTTAACATTATTGTATAGACCGATAAACTCAAGACGGTGCTCAACACCTTTAAATTCTCTTAAAAGCTTAGCTATTATTTCTATGTCTATTCCTAAAGCTATAGCAGCACCACAAGCTGCCATTGCATTTTCTAAATTGTGTTTCCCCGGAATATATATTTCCTTTGTATCTATGATAAATTGTTTGTTCTGTTCATTTTTATAATATAGCCCGCCATTTTCTTCAAATATTCCATCCTCCAAAATTCTTCCGGAGGAGAAAAATATCTTTTTTGCCTTAATATTATGAGAATAATTTCTGATTATTATGTCTTCATAATTTAATACTGCATAATCATTTTCATCCTGATTAATTATATTTTTAAATTTTGCTTCTATATAATTTTCCAGACTATGATGAAAATCCAAATGGTCCGGAGTGATGTTTGTAATCACGCTGATATGAGGTTTGTAGCTTGATGTGCCTGCCAGCTGAAAACTGCTTACTTCTGCTATGAGTAAGTCTTCCTTATTTGCATTCAATGCATCGTAATACATGCCAAAACCAATATTGCCTGTAAGCTTGCAGGACATTCCGCCTTCTTTTGCCATTTCTCCTATCAGGGTTGTGGTTGTGGTTTTTCCGTTTGTTCCCGTTATAGAAACTATGGATGCATCTGTTGCCCTGTAGGCTGCTTCTATATCGCTTATAATCTCTATATTGTTTTTAAGCAGCATTTCAATTACAGGAGTTTCATATTTAATGCCTGGACTTTTAATGGCATAGTCCAAATTTTTCATGTTGATTTTGTTAAGTTCTTCATTGCCGAAGAAGTATTGGACTTCAATATCATCTATTTCTTCCAATCTGTCTTTTAAATTTTCTTTAGGTAATTCATCAAATGCATAAATTTTTGCACCTGTCCTTTTTAATCCCTTTATGCATGCAATGCCCGTAACCCCAAGTCCTACCACAAGTACATTCATTTTTACCGTCCTTATAAAATTCCCCTTATTATCTTATGTTGTTTATATTGAATAAATACCTATAAAAGCCAATATCAAAGAGGCTATCCAAAACACAGCTACAACCTTTGTTTCTTTCCAGCCGCTCATTTCAAAATGATGGTGGAGAGGTGCCATTTTGAATACCCTTCTTTTAGTTCTCTTATAATGAAGAACTTGAATAATAACCGATAAAGCTTCAGCAAAGTATATACCGCCAATTATCGGTATGAATAATACAGTGTTGGATATAACCGCAACGGAAGCAACAGCACCTCCTAAAGCCAAAGAGCCTGTGTCTCCCATAAATACTTTGGCAGGATTTGCATTATGCCTTAAGAACCCTAAGCAGGCACCGGTCACTGCAGCACTTATCAATGAAATTCCTTCATATATTTGTTTTGTTTCCTTTAAAGAGTTTGCTATCAAGCTGAAGGCCGCCATAACTATCATTGTAATTCCTGTGCTGAGACCGTCCAGACCGTCAGTAAGGTTCACGGCATTTACTGTTCCAACGGCAAAAAAGGTTATAAAGGGTATATACAATACTCCTAAGTCTATATGTACATTTACAAAGGGAATCATTAGAGTAGTTCCCATGGCACTGTATTTTGAACCGTAGATAGCAAGGAGGACCGAAAAAAACAGCTGGCCTATAATTTTTTGCACCGGCCTAAGTCCTTCGTTTTGTCTCATTACAACCTTTATAAAATCATCTATTGCTCCTATTGCACCGAATCCCAGTATGAAGAATATTACAGCCCAGACTTCCGGCATGAAAAATCCGCTTGTTATAATTGAAATTAAAATTGCTAAAATAATAATTATACCGCCCATTGTAGGGGTTCCCGATTTGACCAGGTGGCTTTTTGGTCCGTCTTCCCGGATACTTTGTCCTACTTTAAGCCTCTTTAAGATTGGGATTATAACCGGTCCCAGAAACAGTGCCGTTAAAAAGGATACAATTATTACTCTTATAATTTGTACGCTGCCTTGCATGTTAAACCCCTCGTTTTTTCTCCACATCTTTTATTGCCCTTTTTGCAAGCATGGTTTCATCATAGGGCACTTTCTCATAGCCCATATCCTGGTAAGGCTCAGTGGATTTTCCCGCCAACAATATTACATCGTTCTTTTGGCTCTTGTCAATAGCATAATATATGGCTTGATCACGCTCAATAATTATTTTATATTGGCCCTTGTATTTTTTAACACCCTGGGCTATTTCCATGCATATTTCATATGGATCTTCAAATCTTGGATTATCAGATGTAAGTATGCTTAAATCACAGTACCTGCCTGCAATTTCACCCATGGGAGCCCGCCTGGACAAATCTCTTTCCCCGCCGGCTCCAAACATTACAATCTTCCTTCCTTCTGCAAACTCATTTATAGTGTCCATCACCTTCAAAAGACCATCCGGTGTGTGGGCAAAGTCAAGAATTATGATGCATTCCAGTTTGTTGGGGAGGATTTCAAATCTTCCCGTAACTCCCTTTATTTCTTCCAATGCTTCAATAATATCATCAATATTTATACCCAGGGCATATGCTGCGCCCAATGCACCCAGGGAATTAAGAACACTGAATGTTCCCGGTGTGTTAACATGAGCTTTTTTCTCCATACCCTCTACATTAAGATCAAAGGAGGTTCCCTTCATGGTTGTTTTTAAGTTTGAAGCTTTAATGTCCGCATCATTTTCAACACCTATGGATATTGCTTTTACTCCTTCTTGGATCAGCTCATTGTAAAGTCTGTGTCCGTAAGGGTCATCCACATTTATTATGTTGTTGACTTTTGTCAAATGAAAAAGTTTTTTCTTTGCCTGATAATAATTTTCCATTGTGTCATGAAAATCCAGGTGATCTCTCGTAACATTAGTAAAAATACCTACATCAATATGAACTTCGTCAATTCTGTTAAGCTCAAGAGCATGGGATGAAACTTCCATACAGCAGTGAGTTATTCCTTTTTCAAGCATCATAGCCAAATAGTGCTGTATGTCAAATGATTCAGGCGTAGTGTTGTCAACTTTAATTTTTTTGCCTTCGATAAGAACACCCATCGTTCCTATTATTCCTGATTTTTCCCCTAAATAATCATAGATTCCATTTAATAAATATGTAGTGGAGGTTTTGCCGTTAGTTCCCGTAACTCCGGTTATATTCATTTTTTCTGAAGGTCGTCCGTATATTATGTCAGCTGCCTCAGCCATTGATTCTCTTGGTGATTTAACTAAGATAAAAGAGCTTTTACCTTTTACATTATCAGGAATATTTTCGCAAATAACGGCAGATGCCCCACTTTTCAAAGCATTTTCTATAAATTTATGACCATCGTCCGTAAAACCCTTAATTGCCACGAAAAGGTCACCTTCCCTAATTCTTCTTGAATCATTTGTAATGCCTGATATTTCAATATCATCATTGCCGGTGAAGCTTAAATAATCCATCTCTTTAAGTAAGCTTTTTATATTCATAAGTATACTCCTATTTAAATGTATGATAATATGTGCAATTTTATCATAATTAATTAATCTACGCAATTGGTTCCTATGCAATAAATCTTTAGTTCAAAATTAGGGTGACCATGGAGTTTTTGGCAACCTGCTCGCCGGCTTTGGGGAACTGGGATTTAACTGTCCTTTCAGCTTCCACCTCAATTGTTATGT
>CAZAYQ010000010.1:0-23210 GCA_964489345.1 uncultured Clostridia bacterium
AAAAGATTATTTGGAATAAAAAGATGCCCTTTATGACCTAATCCAATTTTCCCTGCGAACCCTATTTTTCAGAGTCTTTTTTCTGAAAAATAGCGGCAGGTCATTCGCAACGAGCACCAATTTTGTGCGACGAAGGAGCAAACAAAATTGTGTAGCGAGACTGCGGGATAACCCAACGAATGATAATTATAGCAATATACAGATGGAATGAAATCATTCCATTTCTATTTATAAGAGGAGATTATGAACCGATTGGATTGTATCGTATCCATGGTTGACAAATGCGGTACAGCGGCTGATATAGGAACTGACCACGGATATGTTGCAGAGATGCTTTTAAAAGACGGAAAATGCGATAAAATTATTGCAACAGACTTAAATAAGGGTCCATTAAAGAGGGCAATGGACCATTTGTCCTTTGTAAAATTAAGCGATAAATGCGACTTCAGGCTCGGCAGCGGCCTTACAGTTTTAAAAGAAGGGGAAGCTGATGTTCTTATAATTGCAGGAATGGGGGGGGAGCTGATTTCTCATATACTGGAAACTTCAAAAGATACAGCATTAAATGCAAAACAGCTTATATTGCAGCCAATGACTGCAGCAGATATTTTAAGGCAGTATCTTCTAGAAAACGGCTTTGAAATAATTGATGAAAATATTGTAAAGGAATACCAACACTTTTATTTTGTTATGGAGGCAAGAGCAGGAACTGCAAAATATGAGGATAAGATATATTATGAAATAAGCAAGTGCTTAATTGAAAAAAAAGACTCCATTATGATTGAGTATATGAAAAAACTGTTGAATACAAACAAAAAAATCATCTCTAGTCTTGAAAAAGCTGGCAATGTGGAATATAATGTTAAAATAGAAGGATTAAAAGAGAAAAACAAAATAATAAGGGAATTTATAAAATGAATGTATCTTCCATAATTGATTTACTGAATGATGAAGTAAAATTGAAGAACCATGAATCCTGGGACAACAGCGGCTTGCAGCTTGGCTCTATGAAGGTTAACATAAATAAAATTATGTTAACTTTGGATATAAGTAAGGAGGCGGCAGACTATGCTGTTCACAAGAAGGCTGATTTAATAATAAGCCACCACCCCTTATTCTTCGGGTCTATAAAAAAAATTGACCTTGATACATATGATGGTCAAATAATCAATATGCTGCTAAAGAAAAACATAAATGTTTACAGCATTCATACAAGCTATGATATGGCTGATAAGGGAGTTACATATAATTTGGCTGAAAAATTAAATATTTTAAATTATCAGGTTCTTCATCCCGTAAATATTGACAAAAGCGGTTACGGCGGAATAGGGGATATCAATCCCGCAAACATTATAGAGTTTGCTGAACATGTGAAAGAATCTCTTGGTGCCGGGCATGTTAAGTTATACTGTAATAATGAAAAAACAGTAAAAAGGGTTGCATTCTGCGGTGGAAGCGGCAGTGAATTCATAGCCGATGCAATAAGGCAAAATGCTGATGTTTATATAAGCGGAGATATTAAATACCACCAGGCCCAGGAAGCTTTAAAAAATGGCTTGTGCATTATTGATGCAGGCCATTACAACACAGAAGTTCATTCAATGGAAATATTAATGGAAGTATTGGAGAAAACAGGATTAGAAATAATAAACTATAATGAAAATATGACTTTAGAAAAAATAATTTAGAGGTTCCTATGGATAAAAATTTTGAATACATAAGGGTTGCTTCTGCAGCACCCTCATTAAAAGTGGCAGATCCAAACTACAATGTTAATGAAATAGTAAGGATCACTTTGCAGGCTGCAAAGGAAAATGTGAGAGTACTGGTTTTTCCCGAACTTTGCATGTCAGGATACAGCTGCGGTGATTTATTTTATCAAAATACCCTGCTTAATGAATGCCGGGAAGCTTTAAGCCTTTTAATTGAAGAAACAAAATACTTAAACATGCTGATAGCTGTGGGAATGCCCGTGAAAGCAGACTCTTTGCTCTTTAACTGTGCAGTAATACTTAAAGAAGGCATAATACTTGGAATAATACCAAAAACATACATAGCAAATTACAAGGAATATTATGAGTCAAGGTGGTTCGCCCCTGCAGCAGATAGGCTGTCGGAAACAATTACCCTCTGCGACCGGGAAGCAGCCTTTAATGAAAACCTCCTCTTTAGGGATGTTATATCTTCACTTTGCTTAGGGGTGGATATTGGGCAGGACTTATGGGCAGGTATACCGCCAAGTTCTTACCACAGCCTGGCGGGTGCAAATTTGATACTTAATCCGGCTGCAAGCATTGAAGCAGTAGGCAGGGATGATTACAGGAGAGATCTGGTTAAGCTGCAATCCTCAAAATCTATAATATCATATATATATTCTTCCGCAGGCGAAGAAGAAAGCACAACTGATTCAGTATACTCGGGACACTGCATTATTGCAGAAAATGGCAAAATATTAAAAGAAGACAATTTATCCGGCGGATTCATATATTCTGATATTGATTTAGAGAAAATTAACAATGAGAGAAGAAGCTGCAATACTAATAATTACAAAATAAAAAAAGACTACAAATACATAAGTTTTAATTTAGGCTGGAGCGAGAATTTAAAACTTGAAAGATTTGTTGACCCCAGACCCTTTATACCTTTGAATCCTGAAGTAAGGGACAAAAGGGCAGGCTCTATTATAAACATTCAGGCTGCAGGTCTTTCTCAGAGGATGAAAAAGATTAATACAAAAAAAGCTGTTATGGGCATATCAGGAGGCTTAGACAGCAGCCTGGCCTTAATTGTAACAGTTGAGGCATTTAAAAAATTAAAGCTGCCACTTACTGATATTATTACTGTAATAATGCCGGGATTTGGAACATCCGGCAGAACCTTAAAGAATGCACATGTATTAACAGGAGAATTAGGAACAGGTATGAGGGAAATATCCATTGAAGATGCCTGCATCCGGCATTTTAAGGATATAGGCCATGATATTGACAATCATGATGTTATCTATGAAAATGCTCAGGCCAGGGAAAGAACTCAAATCCTTATGGACATTGCAAACCAGGAGGGCGGAATAGTTGTAGGAACCGGAGATTTGTCCGAGCTTGCCTTAGGATGGTGCACATATAACGGAGATCATATGTCCATGTACAGCGTAAATTCAGGGGTTCCAAAAACATTAGTCAAATATTTGGTAAAGTGGTATGCAGACAATAAAACAAGCGGTAAAATGCAGAAGGCACTTCATGATATATGCGATACTCCCGTAAGCCCTGAACTTCTTCCCCCGGATAAGGAAGGAAATATCCGCCAGCTGACGGAAAATTCCGTAGGCTCATATGAGCTTAATGATTTTTTCCTTTATAACATGCTGGCTAACGGCTATGGACCGGAAAAAATATATTATCTGGCAAAAATAGCATTTAAAGAAGAATACCCCCTTGATGTTATTCTTGAAACGTTAAAGAAATTTTATAAACGATTTTTCACCCAGCAGTTCAAGCGGTCCTGTATGCCCGACGGGGTTCAGGTAGGCAGGGTGTCTTTGTCTCCGAGAAGCGGCTTTAAGATGCCAAGTGATGCATCCTTTGATTTATGGATTAAAAAATGTGAAAATATCAAGGAATAAATTTTTGGATAATTCTGCATTTGACAATAAAATTAAAATATTATAAAATAACAAAGAGTAAATTATACAATCGCATGCTTAAGCATGAGGAAAGTCCGGGCTCCATAGAGCAGGGCGCCGGGTAATCCCCGGTGAGGGTGACCTTAAGGATAGTGCAACAGAAAGAAACCGCCCCCCAGCAGTGCGGGGCAAGGATGGAAAGGTGGGGTAAGAGCTCACCAGCAGTCAGGCGACTGACTGGCTATGTAAACCCCGTCCGGAGCAAGACCAAAAAAGGACCTTGGAGTGACTGCTCGTCACGGTCCAAATGGTAGGCCGCTTGAGTCTGCCGGCAACGGCAGACCTAGATAGATGATTGTTTAATACAGAACCCGGCTTATATATTTACTCAGCAAAAGGTATGGGGACACACCTCTATTCTAAGGGACAGCCTTCGCAGGCAGGGGTATGTCCCTGTTTTATTGTTTATTATTTTCTCCAGGCATCATTTTTTGTAACAAAACAGTCAAGCTTGAATAAAATGAGTACAGGCTGAATAAAAAAAGGATGATGATTATGTTTTGCAGAATAATGCCTTGGTTTTTACTAGGTGTTGGTTTCGGAAAATGCAGTGAAAGACGGGATGTCTTAGGCGACAGGGGAAGATCCGATCCATGCTGCAGAAGAAGAAGGTTCTAAGAACTTACAAAAACCTGAAACGTTAAACGTTTCAGGTTTTTATTAATAAGTAACTAAAGGAGATTAAGCATTTAGTGTATTTTATGAAGCTGCTTCTTCAGCTCGAATTAATTTCCTTGCCATCAGTGAAATAGTAAGTAATACCAGCAGGGCTGCGATTATCCATATTGCAGGTATAGACATGAACCTTATTAATATGCTGTACAATAATGAACCGGAAAGACCGCCTATCTGCATTGTAAGTGATTTTACCGACAAAACGGAAGCCCTTATTTCATTGGGCGTTTCGTGGTTTAGTATCACACCTTCAGGTATATTTGCCACACCGAACACAAGATATATTGAAGAATAAAAGGCGATAAACATAGGAACATTTGTCTGAAGGGCAGTAAGTATCAATAATATTGCAATAGCCCCTCTCATGAGCAAGTACATTTTTCTTAAATTGAATTTATATTTTCTTATAGTTTTATTTGAAAGAATACTTCCTAACATTGCCGCTCCCAAATATAAAAAAGCCATAAGTCCCAATAGTCTTGTGGAACTATCATCAGTCAGTAATGTTATAAAGTGAGGCTGCCAATAGGTTTCTAATGCGCTTAGAAAGAATCCGGTCGAAAAAACTGAAAGAAAAATGCAATTGATGGTTGCATTCTTAAAAATAAAAGACGAGCTGTTTTTGATATGTTGTTTGATAGATATAAGTTCCTTATTATCCTTATGAACATTTTCGGAAATAGAAAAAACAGCTAATAATATAACTACAAATGTTAAAATTATTCTTACAAGAATATTTAAATCATATGTGCCTATGGATGGAAGGAGTTTAAGGGATATTTCAGGGAAAAATCCTCCGGACAAGGCGCCGGAAGACAGGCCCAGTGCCTCTAAAACGGAAAGCCTGGTTGTTATATTATGCAATTTCTGCTTTCCGTAATTATCAATGTAGTAATCTATAAATAAGGCATCAAAGGAGCCGGAGCCAAGGGCCCTTCCTAAACCGTATAAGACCATAACAATACATAAAACAAAAAAACCTCTGCCGGCAAATAACAAAGAAAAGCTCAAAGCAAACGAAACAAGCGATAAAAGATAGGTCTTTTTACGGCCGAAAACATCTGCCATTATTCCTGAAGGTAGTTCAAGCAAGATTACTGACAGGGCATAGAGCCCTAAAATAATTGACAAGTTACTCAATGAAGCCCCTTTTTCAATTAAAGCAAGGCTAAGCACAGGAGTTAATAGTCCGGTCAAATATGAATTCAAAAACATTATTAGAGAATATATTTGAAGCTTCATATTTTCCTCCCAAAAAACTTTTTGAATTGTAGAATAATTATAATCTAAAAGGCAATTGCAGTCAAGGACTAAAAAAGACGCATTTGCATGCGTCCTGGCATTTGAATAAAATAAAATTCTTATCTGTGAAGTATAGGGGAAAGTTTCTTGTAAATAAGCAATACCATGGCTGAAACCACAAGGCCTTTGAAGATATTAAAAGGTACTACGGCATAAAGAACAAGTGATTTCATGTCAGTAATTGCAGGATTTACTGCATTACCCATATCTATAAATGCCTGTATCGGTGCTCCGTATATTCTGGAGAACAATGGAAGCAGCATATAATAATTAAGTAATGCTCCTACCACTGCCAATGTCAATGTTCCCACGATCAAACCAAAAATTGCGTTTTTAAATGTCTTATTCCTTTTATAAATGATTCCTGCCGGTACAATCAATGAGCATCCTATTAAAAAGTTTGCAAATTCACCCACACCTGCCGTATCTGTACCTCTCAGCACCAAATTGATTAAAATTTTAACCAGTTCAGTCATAGCACCTGCTGCAGGTCCTAAGGAAAATGTTGCTAAAAGTATGGGAACCTCGCTGAAATCCAATTCATAGAAAGCCGGTGCGAACCAGAGCGGAAATTCCAAGGCCATCAATACTGCTGCAACAGCTGCCAATACACCTACCTTTGCCACTACTTTTGCATTGCTTCTTTGTTTCAATGTTACATCACTTTTCATTATATTCCTCCTTGTGCTAAAGCACTATTCTAAGATTATCAGAGGCATACAATAAACCTCTGAAATCTTCAGAGGCATCGAAAGAATTTGCTTACAATTTTGCAAGTAATCTCTTCTACCATCCAGACTTTACTGTCGGTATTGGAATTTCACCAAATCAACCTTTCGGCTCGCGGACTTTACCGCCGGTCGGGAATTAAACCCTGCCCTGAAGATATTTACATCTCTTATTATACCATCAAATATATATTTGTAAACCTCTTTTTATGAAAAACTTGACGGTAATTTGACGAAAGATGTTCCCTAACCTAACTATGACACTCCTAAAAGAATGTCTCCAATTTGTGTCATAAATTTATTAATTAATAATATTATAGATTAAGAGGACAAGGCAGGGAGGGCTAATGCATAATTTTTTAGAATATTTAAACCTTAAGATTAGAAATGCTGTTTTCCGGTCTGAAATAAATATGGATGAAGTTGTTGAAATAAGGCTTCGAATCAACAGTCCGGTACTTATTAAAGGCTTAAAAAAAGAGAAATTTTCAGATGAAAATATTCTTGTGGACAAAAAAGATATTGATGAAATTGTAGGGAATTTAACCAAAAATTCAATACATGCATTTGAAAACGAAATTAAAAAAGGCTTCATTACTATAGAAGGGGGACACAGAGTAGGCCTAAGCGGTGACTTAATTTATGACAGTGAAGGTATCAAGGGATTTAAAAACATAACCTCTCTTAATATGAGAATAGCGAGAGAATTTCCGGGATGCTCTAAAAAGGCCTTAATGCACCTTATAAGTCAGGATAAAAATATTTACAATACATTGATTATAGGACCGCCCCTTTCGGGGAAAACAACCTTGATAAGAGATGTGGCGAGAAATTTAAGCAACGGTTTCAAAACTCCGTATTTTGAAGGATGCGACCTGAGCTTAATTGATGAAAGAGGAGAGATAAGCGCTGTCTACAATGGTGTCCCTCAAATGAATACAGGCAGAAGGACGGATGTTTTGTCATATTGCAGCAAAGGCGACGGTTTCTTTATGAGCATAAGGGCTCTTTCGCCAAAGGTGATAATTTCAGATGAATTAGGGTCCATTGAAGATTTTGAAATTGTTCAGTATGCATTGAAAAGCGGGGTGAAAATTATAGCAACAGCCCACGGAGCCGGTTTGGATGATATAAAAAGAAACATATATCTAAAAAATATTCTTGAAAATAATTTCTTTGAAAGAGCATTAATACTGGACAAATATCCGGTAAAAGTAAATGAAGTATTTGATTTTCAAAAGAACAGGGTGATTTATAATGATTTGGATTAAAGCAGCACTTTTTGCAGGAACGGTAGTCACAGTCAGATATATATTCAGCTTAATAAACACTGAAGGTGACAAAAAAATAATAAAAATGAAAGAAATACTAAACTTCACAGAATATCTGAGAGTCTACTCCTGCGATATGAAAATGTCCATTGAAGAAATTTATGAAAAATATAGTTTTAAAAGTTTGGATACAAAACTGGTCATTAAATCAATGATTGACTTTTTAGAAGATAAAAAAAGCTCTAAGGAATTATTTGTATACATAAATAAAATTATGTCAACACCTGAGATTTTTAACTCATATTTTTCGGAGATTATCGATTACTATGGCTATACATATTCAGACCTGCTGGACAGAAAGCTAAAATTAACAATTGAAGATATGGAAGGGGCTTTAAAAGAATTTTCAACCGGGCACAAGGAGAAAAAAACATTAAACAATAAAATCTCATTTCTTGCTGGCTGCCTGGCTGCAATTATCATGTCATAGGAGGATTCAATATGGATATAGATATAATTTTCAAGGTGGGGGCAATAGGGATCGTAGTTGCGGTATTCAGTCAAATTTTAACAAAGACGGGAAGAGATGAACAAGCCATGCTTGTGACATTAGCCGGAGTAATCGTTGTAATGGCTTTGATTATCAGTTTAATGAATGATTTGTTCATGGAGGTAAGGTCTGTATTTAACTTATATTGATGAGGGATAAAATATGCTGCTGGTGAAAATTATTCTTATATCCGTAATTACCTTAATTATGGGAATAACCTTATCCAAATTCAATTCTGAATTTAAATTATATATAACGGTTGTTTTTGGTATTGTTGTAATTTCCCTGCTTTTTAATGAGCTTAAAGTATATGTGGAAGAAATAGCAGATTTATTTGTAAGATATAATATAAAGACTGAATATTTCAGCACTATTTTAAAGATTGTGGGCATAGCGTACATTTGTGATTTTATATCGCTTTTATGCAAGGATTTAGATTATGAATCTGTAGGTAAAAAGGTTGAAATTGCCGGAAAACTTATAATATTAATCTATTCCTTTGATTTTATAAAGATATTTTTAGACCAGATACTGGTCTTAGTTAACGGGTGATGAAATGAAAAAAATAACATTGTTGATAATTGCAATTACGCTTTTATTTACTCTTAAATGCTATGCTTCAACCATTGATGAAGCATTGGATGAGATACCTACAAGGGACATTGAAAATTACATAAATGAAAAAAGCGAATATTTCAGAGAAAACAACATAGGGCTGGGAGACTTGATAAAAAATGTTTTTACCGGGAATTTAGATCTGAGCCTCAGGGATTATGTCTATTATGAGCTGGAAAATGAGCAGGGTTATTTCAGGGATATTTTAAAAACATCTGTCAATGTTTTTACTATTTGTATCCTCCTTACCATAATAGGTTATTTTACTGACGGGGACACCGGCAAAAGTGTTTCGGACATAGTTGTGCTTTTTTCCGTAATTATTATTTTTACAATTATTCTTAAGGATGTGCTGACTGTTAAAAGCATGCTGAAAAATGATTTTGCCGATTTTAAAATTATAACGGAAGAAATAAATGCAATATTTCTGGCAGCCATGCTCACATTCGGCAAACTAAGCCTGCTGCAGTTTTTTCAGACATCACTAAACTATACAATTGGCATTACAACACAGTTTATTTACAGGTTTACAGATATTATGACTGTAATAATGATAGCGGTAATCTTGATAAACAACATGAATAAGCTTATTAATGCCAAGCTTTTGTACAAGGCTCTGAAAAAAGGAATACTTTTAATTTTATCCGGCTTTATGATTATAGTAGTCATAAATTTTTCTGTACAAGGATATATATTAAGTAAAACAGATAACATTTTTATAAGCTCCATAAAGGCAATGTCGCCATCATCACTGCCTCTTGTGGGAAATGCGGTAACATCCTTCTTCGGTGTATTTTTAAAAAGCCTTTTGATGATAAAGGATGTGCTGGGAATTGTAGTAATAGTTTTCATTCTGTCTTCATTTGGGGGGTCTATAATAAAAATAAGCCTTGCATTGATAATATATAAGGCACTGGGGGTTCTTACAGAACCTTTTAACGAAAATATATCCAAGCTCATATATGAAATGGCTGATATGTTTTATATTTACCTTATATGCCTGATTACTCCAATAATAATTGTAACTGCTTACTACTCCATAATAATAAATTATATGAATAAGATACTGGTATAAATATGAAAATAACAATTGTAAATACCTTGCTGCTGATACTGATATTCAATTTAATAATGATAATATTCCCTGAGGGCAAAACTCAGAAATTCTGCAGAATATCTATTAAACTTTTAATCATTATTTTCGTTTTGGATAATATATTTCTTAATGGGAGCATGAATGTAAATTTGCCGGAAAGGACACAAGCCCCTTCATATGAGAGAGAAGTTAATATAAACAGCATTTCACCTGAAATTATTGATACCATCAACAATGAAAACTTCCAAGGGGAAGAGGTGATTTCAAATATCTCCTTAAGCTTCACAAAAGACATGGAAATGTCAGCTTATGTGTATGTAAAAAGGATACTTGGAAGTGATGAAATCAATAAACTTAAATTAAACATAGCTGAAATTTTTCAACTTAAGACAGATAACATAGATATAGGGAGGAGCTCATGAATAACTTTTTAAAAACACTTAAAGAAAATAAAAAATTAAGCTATGCAGTCAATGTTTTCATATTGCTGGTAATAATATCCTTAATATTGAAACTTGATTTTTCTAAGGCTTCACAAGAAACTGTATCCTATCAGGAAAATGAAGTGAAAACAGAAAGCTATGTATATGCTTTAGAAAAAAGAATTGAGGAAATACTTGGGAAGATAGACAATATTAACAGTGTTGATGTGATGATTTACACTAAAAGAACACCGGAACTTCAACCTGTTTACGATGAAAACTCCACTAATGAAACAAATAACGAAACCACATCTGATGGTACAAAAAGAGAGGTGAACAGAGAGACAAAACAAAACAAAGTAATATTGGGAAGGGATAATTCAGTTGTTGAGCGGTATTACCGGTATCCTGAAATATCCGGAGTGCTTGTAGTTGTAAAATACAGCGGGAATAAAGATATTTACGGTATTCTTATGAATTCTGTAAAAACTTTATTGGATATCAAATTAAATGATATAGAAATAATAGTGATTAACTAAGGGGGTTATTATGATAATGAGAAAAGAAACATTGGTATTTTTAGCATCTCTGGCAATAATATTTATTATCGGCTATATAAATATGAGCCTGACGCCGGATAATGCATTTGATGACATTGAAACAGGCCGGCTTGAGGAAGCAGACATAGCAGGGATTATTGAGGGCGGAGTGAATGAAGTTGATTTTGCGGAAATACTGCAGGAAGAAACAGACTTTGAAATATTAGGAGATATTACCGACTTGGAGCTTTCTAAGGAAGCATCTTCTGAAGGCGTTCTTGGAGTTTTAAATGCAAGCTTTGCCAATTTCAAGCTAAACAAAGAAAGAGGCAACATGGATGTATTGGACTATCTTGAAGGAAGCTTAAGCTCAGCTTTGATATCCGAAGGAACCAAGGATCAATTTGAGCAGCTTTTATTGAAAAAAAACTCCTTTATTGAAGCAGAACATGGAATTGAACTTATGCTTCAATCAAAAGGCTACAATGAATCAATTGCCATTGTGGATGAAAGCATGGTAAAGGTTGTAACAAATGATACAGTAGAACAGGCAGATGCAACTGTAATCCTGGATGTAGTAGTTTCAGAAACCAATTATACACCTTCTCAAATAAAAATTGTAAAATTTGATAATATTGATTTGTAATAATTTACAAGTTCTGCTATAATTATTTTAGGAGGTGCTATTATGGATAATGAAAAATATGAATTGGGTCAGGTGAAAATATCCGATGATGTTGTAATAATTATTGCAGGTATTGCAGCAAGTCAGGTTAAAGGTGTCAGTACTGCTCGTACAGGTGTAACAGACGGCATTAGCAATTTATTCTCAAAAAACAATTATGCAAAAGGTATAAAAGTTGAAGTGACTGAAGAAACAGTAGTATTGGATATTTTTATCAATGTTGAGTACGGCTATAGAATCAATGAGGTGGCAAAAGAGGTTCAACTGGCAATAAAGAAAGAAATTGAAACAATGACAGACCTGCAGGTAGCAGCTGTCAATGTCCATGTACTTAATATAGTGGATAAAGACAAAGGCAAAGATAAAGATAAAGAGCCTGTGAATATAGCATTAGAGTAAATGAATACATATGTAGAAGGGGGACACACCTGTCCCCTAATTATTTTCTGAAAAAATGTCGACAGATCCTTTTTAAGTAAGGGGAGAAAAGCATGAAACGTAAAGAAACAAGAGAAGAAGCAGTAAAAATTGCATACAGCATGGATGTAAACAAAAACTTCAGTGTGTTTAATTTGACAGAATACATTGATCATTTCCAGCTTGAGGAAATGGATGTTGATTATTTGGATAAAACAATAATTGATATGATTACAAATATGGAAGAAATAGACAAATACATTATCGACAATTCAAAGGACTGGAAAATAAGCAGAATTGCCAAAGTAGACCTTGCAGTCCTTAGAATAGCTCTTGCTGAAATTCTATATAATGAAACAATACCTGAAAGCGTATCAATTAATGAAGCAGTGGAAATAAGCAAAAAGTTTTCAAATGAGGATTCACACAAATTCATAAACGGGATTCTGGGCACTGTTGTAAGGTGTATAAAGAAATGACCTGGATTCTTGGAATTGATACAAGTGCTTATACAACATCCATTGCCCTGATTGATGAAGTAAACAATGAAATACTTGCAGATGAAAGAAAGCTGCTTGAAGTTAAGGAAGGCCAGAAGGGACTAAGACAGCAAGAGGCAGTTTTTCAACATTTAAAAAACCTGCCGGAACTTTACTCCCGTATTGGACAGGATATGTCAAAGGTGGGGATTGTATCTGTCAGTTCAAGACCCCGCAATGAGGAAGGCTCCTACATGCCTGTATTTGTCGTCGGCAGGAACTTTGGCAGAGTGATTTCCCATACAATTAATTGTGACTTTGTTGAATATTCTCACCAGGAAAACCATATCGCTGCCTCTATAATCGATAATTACAAAAATATTCATGAATTTTTAGCAGTCCACATATCAGGAGGAACCACTGAATTTGTGGCTGCCAAAAAGATTTCAAAAGGATTTGAAACAAAAATTGCAGGCGGTACAAAAGATATTACATTCGGTCAGCTTATAGACAGGCTTGGAATCAGAATGGAATTTCCCTTTCCTTGCGGCAGGCATATGGAGGAATACATTAAGGGTAAGACATATGGGGAAATTCTTAAGGCAAAAACAAGTAAGGACCCATATATAAACTTATCCGGAATAGAAAATTACTATGTTAAGCTGCTTAACAAAAATACAAAAGAAGAAATTATAGCTTCACTTTTTGAATATATTGCAGAATGCATTATTAATATAATAAACTCTTTATCCCATCTTGGATTTAAGACTATAATTATTTCAGGCGGGGTTGCATCAAACAGTCATATAAGAAATATCATTTTAAAAAACACAAGTGATTATGATATTATATTTCCGGCCGTCGGCAATTCTTCCGATAATGCTTTAGGTCTTGCATTTCTGCCCATAATTGACAGGTGGCACAATGAAGTTAAAAACAATTAAGGTTTCTGTTTTAAACCAATATATAAAAAAGTATTTGATGAGCAACTCAATCCTCAATAATTTGAGGGTGGAAGGCGAAATTACAAACATCAGAATGAGCAAGACAGGTTATACGTATTTTTCATTATGTGACGAAAGCTCCTGTATATCTTGTGTTGCTTTTTTTGCTGACTCAATTTCAAAAAATGGAGACAAAATTATTGCAGAAGGAGAGCTTTCCGTTTATGAAGCAAAAGGGACCTATCAACTTATTGTGAGAAATATTGAAAGAGTAGGATTAGGGAAAATTCTTCTTGATTTGGAGTTACTAAAAGAAAAGATGAAGGCCCAAGGCTTATTTGACCGGAAGAGAGAGCTTCCTCCTTTCCCGCAAAAAATAGGCATAATTACTTCAAAGACAGGAGCAGCCCTCAAAGATATATTAAAAACCTTCGAAAGTGTAAAAGCAAATATTGATATAACCATCTACAATACATTAGTCCAGGGAGAAAAATCCATAGACAATATAAGAGAAGGAATAAGATATTTTAACAGTGCAAAATCTGATGTAATTCTTATATCAAGGGGGGGAGGCAGCTTTGAGGATTTAAATGTTTTTAACGATATGGACCTGGCTATGGAAGTCTTTAAATCAAAGGTTATAGTTGTTACGGGCATAGGGCATGAAACAGACAGGACATTAACAGATTATGTGGCTGATGTATACTGTCATACTCCCACGGCAGCAGCAGAAAGAATTATAAGAGATTACAAGGATGTTGAAGAAAAGCTTGCAAGACTTTTGTATGCATTAAGCTCCGGAACAAAAAATGCCATATCCTTAAAAAAGGCTGAGCTTATGTCTATTAAATATATTTTAAAAAGCAGCCTCCCCTTAGAGGATATTTACAAAACAAGGGCCAGGCTTGAAAATTATAAAACACTGATTAAAAATGAAACAGTAAAATATTTTAATGACCATAATTTTTTACTTAAAATAATGGGCGAAAAATTAAATTCATTTGATTACAAACAACAGCTTAAAAAAGGATTTGCCCTGGTATCAGACAAGGAAGGGAATATTATAAAGCATAAGGAAGAGATAGCAATAAAAGATAAGCTTAGTATAAGATTTGCAGAATTTATAGTTCAGGCAGAAACTATTGATATAGAAGAGGTGTGAAATGGCGGAGTACGAAAGTTTTGAAAGTGCATTGGAAGAATTGAAAAATATTGTAGAAAAGTTTGAAAACAAAAATGATACTACTATTGACCAGCTTCTTGACAATTATGAAAAGGGAATGAAAGCCTATTCCTTTTGTATGAAAAAATTGGACGATGCTCAAAAAAAGATTAAAATTATAGATGAGGGAATTGAAAATTAATATTTATCAAAAATATTAATTGATATAAATAAATTCTTATGCTATAATTTTATTGAATTATTCAAATATCTATATTTATGAAAGAATATTTATGTATCAGGCAAGGCATAAGGATGAAAAATTACAGGCTTGATGTGTATCTGCATGAAAAAGGTTATGCAGACAGCCGCGAAAAGTCAAAACAGCTTATTGTAAGCAATTCTGTATTTGTTGATGACAAATTAATAACAAAACCATCATATGCAGTTAATGATGGTGCTGAAATTAAAATCACAAAAAAGCCTTATATTAGCAGGGGCTATGAAAAAATTGAAAAAGCTGTTCAAACATTCAAGATAAATATTGCGGATAAAATTGCTCTGGATATTGGAGCTTCAACCGGCGGATTTACAGAATATCTGTTAAAATATGGAGTTAAAAAAGTATATGCAGTGGATGCGGGCAGGGATCAGCTTCATGATTCATTAAAAAACGATATCAGGGTTGTAAATTTAGAAAACACAAACTTCAGATACATTGATATATCTGTATTTACTGATGTAATAGACATTGTAACCGTTGATGTATCATTTATTTCCCTCAAATATATTTTACCCGGGATTGTCGAAATTTGTCATAACAGCACAGATATTATTGCCTTGGTCAAACCACAGTTTGAAGCAGGAAAAGACAAAATCGGTAAAAAGGGTCTGGTCAAGGACAGGAGGGTTCATTTGGAGGTTCTTAAAAATCTGAATAAGAATTGTCAAATTAATAATTTATTTTTGCATAATATTGATTATTCTCCCATAAGAGGAGGAGAAGGCAACATAGAATATTTAGCTCACATAAAAGACATGGAAACTGAAAAAGAATTCAATTTTAAAGACTTAATTGATAAGGCCTTTGAAATATTATAAAAAAACAAGAGGTGGCAAATGAAAAAGTATACAAGACAAACAAAAATTTTAGAGTTGATTTCAAAATCCGAAGTCGAAACTCAGGAGGAACTGGCAGAAGCACTTAAAAACATGGGAATTGACGTTACCCAGGCTACAATTTCAAGAGATATCAAAGAGCTGAGGCTGGTTAAGGTAATGTCCAAGAGCGGCAGGTACAAATATGCAACTATTGGTCAAAGCCAGGAAGGAATAACGGACAGATTAAATAAAATATTTGAAAATTCCGTAGTTTCAATTGACAATGCAATGAATATGGTAATAATTAAAACAATTCCGGGTGCTGCTCAAATATGTGCGTCAGCAATCGATTTTATGGGAATTGATGAAATCGTGGGAACAATAGCAGGAGATGACAATGTTTTTGTGGCAATAAGAGATATGGAACATGTAGAACATGTATTGCAGGAATTTAAAAAGAATATAAGATAATGGTGATAATATGCTGCTTAGTTTAAATATAAGCAATTTTGCAGTATTTGAAAATGTATCTGTTAATTTTGATTCAGGTTTTAATGTTTTTACGGGAGAAACAGGATCGGGAAAATCAGTATTAATAAATGCAATTGAACTGATATTGGGGGAAAGAGCTTCCAAAGAATTAATAAGAAATGGTAAAAATTCGGCACTGCTTGAAGGAATTTTTGATATTTCCGGCAATGGAAACCTTTATAGACTTTTAGAAAGCTTGAACATAGAAATTGATAATGATGATTTTTTGATAATATCAAGAGAGCTTTTGCAAAATGGGAAAAGTATAAACAAGGTCAACGGAAGAACTGTTACCCTTAACACCATTAAAACAATAGGCTCTTTCTTAATTGACATTTACGGCCAATTCGGTCATGAAAGCTTGTTTAAAAAAGAAAATCACATTAAACTCCTTGACAGCATGATACAAAAGGACCTGTCCTTAGTGTTTCAGTCCTATGCCGGCCTGTATTCTGATTATAACAGGATACAAAATGAAATAAAAACTCTTAAAACAAAACTATTAAATAAAGATAAAAAAATTGACCAGCTTAAATATGAATTAAATGAAATTGATGGGGCACAGCTGAAAGAAAATGAAGAAGAAGAGCTTATAAAAAAGATTAAAAAGCTTTCAAATGTGCAGGAAATCAAGGCTTTTGTCTACGAAGCAATCAATATTCTCAACAGTGACAATATAAACAATGTCTACACTATAATAAGAAAAATTCAAAATTATGATGAAAAGCTTTCTGAATTTCTTTCAAGGCTTGACATTCAATTAGAGGAATTGAAATTATTGAGCTATGATTTAAGAAACTATTCAGATAATCTGACTCTTGACGAAAATGAGCTTGAAAGTATTGAAAACAGAATGTCTCTTATTAATCGCTTAAAAAGAAAGTACGGTTTTTCAATTGAAAGAATATATGAATACAAGGATGCAGCACAGGAAGAATTAAAGCTGCTTCTTGAAGCTGATTCAAGGTTAAATTCTTTGACAGAGCAAAAAAATGAAATATATAATGCTTTGGCAGAAAAGGCAGAAATGATTTCTATGAAAAGAAAAGATGCAGCTCATTATCTTGAAAAACAGATTTTAGTGGAATTAAGCGATTTGAATATGAAAAACATAGAGTTCAAAGTCAACCTGGAAAAAAAGAAAATATCATTGGACGGTATTGATAATATTGAATTTTTAATATCCACCAATGTTGGCAGCGACTTGAATTCTGTTCAGAAAATAGTTTCCGGGGGGGAAGCATCAAGAATTATGCTGGCCTTTAAAAAAATAAAAAGCGATGCCGGCCAAACCATGGTTTTTGATGAAATAGACATAGGAATAAGCGGCAAGACTGCCCAGATGACCGGTGTAAAAATGAATTACATTTCTATGAACAATCAAGTTATATGTGTAACACATTCACCCCAGATTGCATCGATTTCAAAAAATCATTTTTTGATTGAAAAAAAGGTTGCAGGCAATAATACTATATCTACAGTGAAAAAATTAAACAAGGAAAACAAAATTTATGAAATTGCCCGTTTGTTGAGCGGGATGAAAATAACTGACAAATCTTTAAATAATGCCGGGGAATTGATAGAATTTAACAGCAAAATAAGTGAATAGAAAAAGTTTTAAATGGAAAAGTTAAGGATAAAACTATTAGGAGACCATAATGAGAAATTTTGTAAAAAGAGTTTTATTCTTTACTTTTTTTATTGCGGTATTAATGACTGCCGTTTTTTTTGGTTTTAATTTAAAAACAAATCCCTATAAATTTGCAAAAGGAGACCAGGTAATAGAAACGGATGGAAAGTATATTATGCCCGGCGGTCAGACTATAGGTGTGGAATTAAAAACAGAGGGGGTTTTGGTTGTAGGATTGGCTGATATAATCAATTCTGACAATATTTCAACATCTCCTGCCAAGTTAGCGGGAATTCAAATTGGGGATAAAATACTTGAGATAGATTCACAAAGATTAGGTAAATATGAAATAATAGATTATACTGAAAATAAAGGAGTTAAACAATATAAATTTAAAATAGAAAGGGCAGGAGAAATTTACTATTTAAGCATTACTCCCGTTCAAAGATTCGACAGCGAAGAAATAAAATTCGGATTTTGGGCAAGGGATGATATTGCAGGAATCGGGACAGTTACCTTTGTGGACCCTGAAACAGGAAGCTACAGTGCCATAGGTCACGGTATCTCCGATTCGGAAACAGGTAATTTGGTAGATATTGAATCCGGCACTATTTCAAAAGCAAATATTACAAATATTAAGCTTGGCAAAAAGGGTGAGCCGGGAGAAATTATAGGTTATATTATAAAGGATGAGGAAAGCTTAGGCACTGTATCAGATAATACAGACTTTGGAATTTACGGAAAAATAAATGACAGGAGCATAGGATATTTCAGCTCTGATTTAATGGAAATAGGCAAAAAAGAAGAAATTGATTTAGGACCTGCATATATAATTTCATGCGTTAATGATGAAATAAAAAAGTATTCTATAGAAATAACAAAAATCTTCTATCAAAATAAGCCTGATGAAAAAAGCTTTGTTATAAGGATTACCGATGAAGAGCTTTTGGAATTGACAAACGGAATTATCCAAGGGATGAGCGGGAGCCCCATAGTACAAAACAATAAAATAGTCGGTGCTGTAACCCATGTATTTATGAATGACCCGAGAAAGGGATACGGAATATATATTGAATGGATATTTGAAAATGTATTGAATGATTAAATTTAATACATTATTAATACAAATTTAATATTATTTTAATTAAATATTAATCATAAATTAAATCGACAAAATTTTTGCATATGAATCGAAAAATAGTATATACTGGATTTATATACTATTTAATTTACAAAAAGGAATTAATAATAACAATTATTAGGGAAAAATCAGGTTTTTAATTCTTTTGCGTATTATATTAGTGAGAAGAATAATGTATTGGGGGAAATGAGATGCAAAAAAAAGTAAAGGTTGTAATTGCTGATGATAATAAAGAATTCAGATTAATTCTTAAGGACTTTTTACTCAGCAAAAAGGTTTTTGACATCGTAGACATGGCGGAAGACGGGCTTAAAGCGCTGGAATCTGTCGAAAAACATGAACCCGACATTCTGATTTTAGACATAATAATGCCTCAGCTGGACGGCTTAGGTGTATTAGAAAGACTTCACAAAAAAGACATGAAAAAGTTTCCTAAGGTAATAGTATTATCTGCCGTAGGACATGACAAGGTTACTCAGAGGGCTATCAATATGGGTGTGGATTACTACATTGTCAAGCCCTTTAACTTTGAATCATTTGCTGACAGACTTCTTCAAATATCCGAGCTGGAAACATCAAAGGTGCAAAACAAAAATAAAGAAATCGTTTATAACGACAAAATGAACACAGAGTTCAGCCTGGAAGTTAAAATAACCGAAATTCTTCACGAAGTGGGCGTGCCGGCCCATATTAAAGGTTATCAATATCTTAGAACTGCAATAATAGATGTGGTAAACAATGTTGAACTGTTAGGGGCAATAACAAAAGAATTGTATCCAATGATTGCTATGAAGTATTCAACAACTCCAAGCAGGGTTGAAAGAGCTATACGTCATGCAATTGAGGTTGCATGGACCAGGGGAAAAATTGAAACAATCAACAGCATATTCGGCTATACAATACATAACAACAAAGGTAAACCCACCAATTCGGAATTTATTGCAATGATTGCAGATAAACTCCGGCTGGAGCAAAGAGTTTCATAAGTTTAATTAAACTTGACAAAAACATCTATTATTATTAGAATAAGTCCAACAATTAATCTTGCACATTGTTGCAAGGGTTTAATTTTAGGAGGTAGTTTTGAACACTGAAATTACAGTAAAAAGTGAAAAGATTTTTGAAGGGAAAATAGTTAACTTAAGAGTAGATACTGTCGAGCTTGAAAATCAAAAATATGCCAAAAGGGAAATTGTGGACCATAAAGCTGCTGCTTGTATATTAGCCGTTAATAAGGATAAAATACTTTTAGTAAGACAATACAGAAAAGCTGTTGAAGAGTATATATACGAGCTGCCCGCAGGCATTCTTAATATTGCGGAAGAGCCTGAGGACGGAGCTTTGCGTGAATTAAAAGAGGAGACCGGATACAAGGCCGGTAAAATCGAGCTGATATATGAATTTTATACATCACCTGGTTTTACCAATGAAAAGGTATATTTGTTCAAAGCTTGGGACCTGGTATTTGAAAACACTGATATGGATGAAGACGAAAGCATTGAAACAATAGAGGCAGATAAAGACCAAACAAAAAAATTGCTGGAAACCGGCAGAATAATAGACAGCAAAACATTAATAGGACTTCTCCACTGGCTCTATACATAAAATAGAATACATAAAAAGAATTAAACCTCTTGTACAAGCATATATTATACAAAGCTTGCAGGAGGTTTTTTTGTCCCACAGGACTTCCTTGGGCAAACGGGAGGTTTGTATGAACAATACACTAAAGAAGCTGGTAAAGTCTGAAAATAAAATTTTTTTACAGCTGATATTGATTTTTACAGGAGCTTTAATTTTATCGGCATTAATATATTCATTGACAGGAAAGGGAGCAATGACTTCAATAAATTATGAAAGTATAAGAGAGATGACTTTTATACAGATTTTTTTTACATCTTTTAAAAGAAATATTATTTATTTTTTAGCAGTCATATTTTTAACCTATATAGGACAATCCAATATAACAAAGACTCTATTCGGAGCTATTTCTCTTTATTACGGTTTGTCTGTTATATATATAATAAGGGTTGTGGGTATGGACTTTAAATATTTCATGCTTACTTTTACTGATTATTTAATATTTTTTCCCATTCTACTTTATTTTACATTTATTTCATGCTCAATTTCTAAATATACCAAAAAAGCAAAAAATATAGAGACTATTTCCAGAAAATTTGATATAATCATATCTGGATATATTAGAATTTCCTTAGTCTATTTATCCGTTGTAACAGCTTATTCTTTTGTATACAGCTTTTATGTATTAATATTAAGCAGATTGATGGTGAAATAATGAGTATTTCAACTTATAAAAAATATTTGAGCCAAAGAAATTTAAGCGACAATACAATTTCTTCCTATATTTATGATATTGAAAAATTCAGGTCATATCTTGATGATGATTATGGACTTGCCTTGCTTGAAACGAAAAAAGCACATATTCTGACATATCTTGTGACCCTGCAAAAAGACGGCAAAAGCTCATCAACCATATCAAGGACCATTTCAGCACTGAGGAACTTTTTTTCATTCCTGAAAAATGAAAAGCTGATTATGGACAACCCTGCAGTCAGCATCCACAGCCCAAAACAAATAAGAAAGAAACCTTCAATTTTAACAGAAGAAGAAGTGGCAGAACTTATGCTTCTTCCAGGCAATAGCACATTTAAGGGAATAAGGGACCTGGCAATGCTGGAGCTTATGTATTCATCTGGAATAAAGGTTTCTGAACTTATAAACATAAAATTACTCCATACAAATTTAAATGCAGGAATAATTTCTATTGGCGGAGACAAAGAAAGAATAATCCCCCTCAGCAAACCTGCAAGAAATGCAATTGACAGCTATTTAAATAATTTTAGAAATATTGAATCTGTTGATGTTAATGAATTTCTTTTTATAAACATTTCCGGCCAGCCCTTATCCAGACAGGGGATATGGAAAATTTTAAAGGCCTATAAGAAAAAAATGAATTTGAAAAAAGAATTATCTCCGCAGATTTTAAGGAATTCATTTGCAGTACACATGCTGTCCCACGGAGCGGACCTTGGTACCCTCCAGGAGTTGATGGGCCTGACCAGCATAGAGGCTGCACAAAATTATATAAGCAATGTGGAATTCAAATCACTGGAAGTTTTTAAAAAAACATTTCCCAGAGGATAAAGCGTATAAAGATATGGGAATACCTCCAAATTATTAAAATACATAAGGAGCAGCAAATGATAAGAAGAGCAGTATTGATAGTATTGGACAGCGTCGGCGTGGGTGAGCTTCCCGATGCAGCTGATTACGGGGATGAAGGCAGCAATACGCTAAAAAACATATACAGGCATGCGGAAAATTTTTCACTGCCGAATTTAGAAAAATTAGGAATTTTAAACATTGACGGATTTGAAGACTTGAAAGTTAGTGACAATTATTTGGCTTCCGTAGCGAAATGCGGCCAAAAATCAAAGGGCAAGGATACAACGACCGGTCACTGGGAAATCAGCGGCCTGGTGCTTAACAAGCCCTTCCCAACATATCCTGAAGGATTCCCTGAAAACCTTATTTTAGAATTTGAAAAAAGAGCCGGCAGGAAAGTTATAGGCAACTATCCTGCTTCAGGCACCGAAATAATAAAGGTGCTCGGGAAAAACCATGTGGAAACCGGTAATTTAATTGTTTACACATCTGCTGACAGCGTCTTTCAAATAGCTGCCCATGAAGAGGTGGTTCCCCTTGAAGACCTCTATAATATTTGCAGGACAGCAAGAGAACTGCTTAAGGATGAGCATGGAGTAGGAAGGGTAATTGCAAGACCCTTTACAGGGGAGGAAGGCTCTTTCAGCAGAACAGAAAACAGAAAAGACTTCTCCTTGGAGCCCTATAAGGACACAATGCTTGACTATATAAAAAACAGCGGGAGGGAAGTATATGCAATAGGGAAAATTGAAGACATATTTGTCAACAAGGGTATCACAAAGTCAAATCATACTACAAACAATGAAGAGGGAATAGAAGCAACCATACAAGCTGTAAAGGAAGATTTTGACGGCCTCATTTTTACCAATTTAGTGGATTTTGACATGGTTTACGGCCATAGAAACAATGCTAGGGGATATGCTGATGCACTCATGTATTTTGATGAAAAGCTTCCTGAAATAATTGCAGCCTTGAAGGAAGATGATGTTTTAATAATTACGGCAGACCATGGCTGTGATCCCACGACAGAAAGCACTGACCATTCAAGAGAATA
>CAZAYQ010000011.1:0-22854 GCA_964489345.1 uncultured Clostridia bacterium
CAGCATTTCTGAAATATTCCTCGCTTATTTCAAACATTTCAATAATGCTTTTATTCTCCATGGCTGCTATATAATCGTCCATATCTACAAATTCCATATTTAATTTTTTTGACAGCATCATGCCCAGAGTTGTTTTCCCGCTTCCGGACATGCCTATTATGACTATGTTTTTCATTCTTTATTCTTTGCTCCTTGTATGCTTTTACAGCTTTTCATTATTTGAAAGTAAATGTTATCAATATATTCGGAATATTCTTTATTTTCCAATATATCTGCGCAGGATTCAAGAACCTGTCTTTCTCTTGATTCATCATAGACAGGGAGATTTTGCTCATTTTTTAAGAGGCCTATTTCATTTACTAAATTAAATCTTTTTTCCAGCAGCTTCACTATTTCCTCATCTATATTATCTATTTCCCGCCTTGCCTTATCAAGTTCCAATTTTCACCATCCCTTTCCATAATTAAATCAAGGACCACCAGGGCGCAGGCTCCTTCAATAACCGGCAGGACCCTTGCTACAATACATGGGTCGTGGCGTCCTTTAATGTTTATAAGAGTATTTTCCATTGAAGATATATCAACTGTATTCTGAGTCTCCTGTATTGAAGGTGTCGGCTTTATGGCAGTTTTAAAATGGATGGGCATGCCGTTTGTTATTCCTCCCAAAACACCGCCGTTATTGTTGGAAGAAGTGACTATCTTATCATTAACCATATAAAATTCATCGTTTGCTTCTTTCCCGGTAAGCCTTGTAATATTAAAGCCTTCACCAAATTCGATTCCCTTAACTGCAGGGATAGAAAATATCATATGTGCCAGCTTGCTTTCAAGGGAATCAAAAAACGGCTGGCCGTAGCCGGCAGGGACATTCATGATAAATGTTTCAACTATTCCCCCTAAAGAGTTTCCCTTTTCCTTTTGCCCGCTTATACTCTTTGCCATAAGAGTTCCTTTTTCTTTGGATATTACAGGGAAAGTCATTTTTTTAAAATTTTTAATTGTTTCTTCATCCACACTTTCAATATTATCATCATTTATATTGTAAATGCTTTTTATGCGGCTTCCTATAAGCATTCCTTTGCTTTCCAGCATCTGCATGGCAATAGAGCCTGCAAACAAGAGAGGTGCCGTAAGTCTTCCGGAAAAATGGCCTCCCCCCCGGTAGTCATTATAGGATGAATATTTGATATATCCCGTGTAATCGCTGTGGCCAGGGCGAAGTTTATACCTTTCACCGTAATCATCTGATTTTTTATCATTATTATAAATTATTGCAGAAAGGGGAGTTCCTGTGGTTCTTCCTTCAAAGAAACCGCTGAGTATTTTATAGTGGTCCTTTTCTTTTCTCTCAGTGGACAGGGTGTTTGTTCCCGGAAGCCGCCTGTTCATCTGTTGATTTATGTAATCAAAATCAAGAGAAAATCCCGGAGGCAGACCGTCTATTACAACACCGATGCCTTCCCCGTGAGATTCGCCGAATATGCTTATTTTTAGTTTATTTCCTATCATCGAGCTCATTTATAACACCTCCTAAGCTTTGATAATCATTCCAGAATTTGGGGTATGATTTTTTTACGGACTCATAACCTTTTAAAACAATGGAAGCTTCGCATTTAATAGCTGCAAGAGCCAGTGCCATTGCAATCCGGTGGTCATTCCAGCTGTCTACCACTGCATTTCCGGGCAGAGTCCTTTTTCCGTCAATTATAAGTCCATCTTTGCTTTCCTTTATTGAAGCCCCAAGTTTTTTCATTTCTGTAGCCAGAGCCTTAAGCCTGTCTGATTCCTTTAACCTCAGCCTGCCTGCATTTATTATAGTGGTTGTAAAGTTTTCTTTCAAGGATGCAAGAGTTGATATGACAGGAATCAGGTCCGGAATTTGTGAAGCATCTATAGTTATTTCCTTTACGGGCAAAGAAAATTTTTCTATAATATTTAATATTTCCTTGTCTCCCTGGAGCGAATCATGGTTTAAACCAAGGCATTCAATGGCTGAACCCAATACATTTGCAGCAAGGAAAAAGGCTGCTTGTGAAAAATCTCCTTCAATTTCACAGTCGTATGCCCTGTACTCCTGCCTCCCCTTTATAAAATAATTATGGCTGTCAATTTTTTCTACATTGACACCATACTTTTTCATTACAGCCCTTGTTAAGTCAACATAAGTCTTTGATTCCAAAAGACCTGTAATTTTTATTTCCGAATCAGACTCAAGAAGGGGAAGGGCAAAAAACAGGCCTGTAATAAACTGAGAGCTTACATTGCCCGGTACCCTGTATGAGCCGCCCTTCAGCCTGCCCCTTACTGTAAGAGGCAGCCTTCCCCTGTCTGTTTCATATTCTATATTAGAGTTTTCAAAAATTTTATAATAAACATCAAGGGGTCTGTCAATCAGCCTTCCCTTTCCTGTAAATGTGCATTCGTTTTTTAAGACCAGGGACAAGGGTATGAGAAATCTGAGGGTTGACCCTGATTCATTGCAGTCAATTACACTGTTTGCAGCCTTGCAGCCGGTATTTTTTGATTTTTTAACAAGAAGGAAATCATCAGCTTCCTTAATATGAGCAGCCAATGTTTTCATCCCTTCAATAGTAGCCCTTATGTCATCAGAAAAAGCTGCGTTTTTAATTCTGCTTTCTTCCGTGGAAAGGGAAGCACATATTATTGCCCTGTGGCTTAAACTCTTTGACGGAGGAATGGTAATTTTCCCCCTTAATAAGGAAGGTTCTATCAATATCATAATCTTACCTCGCATTATGATTAAAATTTATCATATTATCCGGCTATGTCAATAGTTTTTTGGATATGGCAGAGAAAGTAAATTGCTAAAGTAAAAATATAATGGTACAATTAATTTATATTCAGGGACATCCCTTGTCCCTTTTACTATTAAGGAGGAAGTATGGGCAACATTATAGTATTGGCTTTGGGCGGAAATGCCTTGGGCAATGACCCGGAAGAACAAAAAAAAGCAGTAAAACACACATCAATATCAATAGTTGACTTAATCGAAGCGGGAAATCAGGTAATCCTGTCTCACGGCAACGGTCCCCAGGTTGGGATGATAAATCTTGCTATGGATGCAGCATCAAAATCAGATGCAGGCACTCCTGAAATGCCATTTCCGGAATGCGGGGCTATGAGCCAGGGCTACATCGGTTATCACCTGCAAAATGCTCTGCAGAACGAATTGAAAAGAAGAGGTATTAATAAGCCTGTTGCAACACTTGTAACTCAAGTTGTGGTTGATAAAAACGACCCTGCCTTTCAAAATCCTACAAAACCTGTAGGTTCATTTTACAGCAAGGAAGAAGCAGACCTGATGAATGCAAAAGGATTTACATTTAAAGAAGATGCAGGCAGAGGTTACAGAAGGGTAGTTCCTTCTCCAAAGCCCATAGATATAGTTGAAATTGATTCTATTAAATCATTGCTTGCTGCAGGAAATATAGTTATTGCTGCAGGGGGGGGCGGTATTCCGGTAATTGAAGATAGTGACGGATTAAGAGGTATTGCTGCAGTTATCGATAAGGACTTTACAACAGCAAAGCTTGCAGAACTGGTAGATGCTGACAGCTTAATCATTTTAACAGCTGTTGAACAGGTAGCTGTAAGATACGGCAGGCCGGATCAGGTCTGGTTATCTGAGTTAACTGTTAAGGAAGCTGAGAAGTATATTGCCGGCAGGGAATTTGCAGAAGGGTCTATGCTTCCAAAGGTAAGGGCTGCCCTATCCTTCGCTGAGTCCAAGGCAGGCAGAAGGGCATTGATTACTTCACTGGAGAAAGCTGCAGACGGCTTGGCAGGAAAGACCGGAACCTGGATCGGATAGAAAAAGAGTACAATCCTCTAACAGGTATAGGACACACTTTGATCTATTGAAACAGTCTGATCATAAGAGGATTGTCCCCAAATTTTATTGCTCTATCAATGTATATATGATATAATTTATTAAAAAAAAGGACATATGGGAGGTATTATGAAAAAATTAAATAGAATTATTTTACTTTCTCTTGTGCTGGCGCTCTTGTTTACAATGACTGCAAATGCAATAGTCTTTAGTGATATTTCAAATCATTGGGCAAGGAGCTACATAGAAAGAGTCGAAGAAAACGGGCTTGTTTCCGGCTATGAAGATGGTACATTCAAACCGGATAACAATGTAAATGTACTGGAGTCCCTCATTATGCTGTCGAGACTATACACTATTGATAAAACCGTTAAAGAAGAAATAATTGATAAATATAAGCCTTCTTTGAAAGCAATGCAAAATGTTTTGTATAATGAATGGTCATTTGACTATTTGGCTCTTGCAATTGAGCTTGGTATTGTAAGCGAGCAGGCTGTTAGAGATATGTTTGCAAATAAAAATATTTTTCAGGATGCAAAAAGGGAAGAAGTGGCCGTGCTTATGATAAGAGCCCTGGGCTTAGAGGATGAAGCAAAGAGTTTGAAGACATATGTCCTTCCTTTTAAGGACAATGCCAAAATATCTGCTTCAGCCAGACCATATATCTACCTTATGTATGATAAGAAAATAATGCTTGGGGACAATCAAATGAATATTAATCCGGTCGACAAAATAACCAGGGCAGAAATTGCTACTTTGTTGATAAAGGCATTTGATTATATAAGCGACAACAAAATATTTCCTGATTTAGACAAATATCAAACTACAAAAACAGTAAGCGGCATAGTAACGGAAATTGAAATAAAGAAAACAGCCCCATATATATATGTTAAAAATGACAGGGAAGTGGAAAGTAAAGTCAGTGTAAATGATGACACTAAAATAACAATAAACGGCAGAGCAAGGGAATTATCTGATTTAAAAAAGGATATGCTTGTTGATTGCACAATTAACGAAGAAGGACTCGCCTTAAAAATTGAAGCTGACAGCACAAAGGATGTTGTGAGGGGCACTATTTTGTATGTGGCCTATGTAAAGCCTGCATCGATAACTATTTATGATGAAGATGATGACAGACTTACCTTTGACATTGAAGAAAACATTGATGTATATCATGACGGCAAAAAAACTGAATTAAGAAGACTTGAAAAAAACAACGAAGTGACTCTTTTGATGGATGGCGGCAAGGTTTACAGGATTAATTCAGCAAGCCGCATTAAATATTTTGACGGAGAAATTACAGCCATTGATTACAATTATCCCATTAAGGTTACTGTGAAAACAGATGAAGGCCTTATAAAAACATTTATATTTACAAGTGCTGTTGATGTAACAAGAAATGATGATGACTCAAGCTTTGACCAGGTCAGGGTTGGAGATGAAGTAACCATAACCACGGAATATGACGATATGATTGCAATTAACACTATTGCTAAGGAAGCTGAAATAAGCGGAGTAATCAAGGAAATATTAATTGCACCACAGAGCAAAATTAAAATTGCCGACGAAGACGGAGCCGTTAAGCAGTATTCAGTAAGCAGCAATGTTAAAATTACAATCGGGACAAAAAATGTATCGATTTATGATTTGCGTCTTGGATATAATGCGTATATAAACACTTCAGGAGATGAAATTGTCACAATGGAAGTTTCTCAGCTGGATACCGCCAAGAGCTTTACAGGTAAAATTTTATTTATTAATGAAGATGACAGGCTGATAATGATGCAAGGCGTAACATCAACCGGAAAAACAGAGCTTATTTACCTGTCGGTTACCAACAAGACCATAATATACGATACTTCCGGTAAAACTAAATATTTTAAGGATTTTGAGGAAGGGGAAAGTATTGTGAGCATAGCTGTTCAAAAGGGCGGAGAATATGAGGCAACAAGCATTATGATACAGTAAATATATATCCCTGACATGTCAAGCGAAAGGATGTGAGAGTATGAGAAAATCCATATTGATTTTAACTGTTTTTAGCCTTTTATTTGCTATGGGATGTACCCAGATACCGGTATCGGAAGAAACAGGACTAGGGCCCGGACAATATGAAGGTATTGCAGGGACAGAAGAAATCAAGAAAGAAAACTTAAGCTTAAAAGAAGAATTAGACGGAACAAGGATAGAATTGGATGATGTGAAAATAAAATTAGAAGAATTGGAAGATGAATATTTAAGCTTGGCTAAAAGCAATGAAAATATTATTTTTAAGCTGGAAGAAGCGGAATCTAAGCTGAGAATAGTAGAAAGCGAGGATATACCAAGGTTTAACTCTGAAAGTACAGATGCAGGCAGCATTGTTTCATATCTGGAGACCAGTTCAAAGCTGATTGATGACAGTGTTAAAGGTATTGAAATTATTGAAACCGGCGAAAATATTGTATTCAGAACCCGGGGATATGGTGATGAATACAGTCAGATATTCATATGGGATGAAGGAGAAACAGAACCTGTTTTGATTGAAGGAGCATCATTTGACAGGGATGGGTCCTTTGAGCGGCTTGGCTCTTTCATTTTAATTAAAAGTTCTGACGGCAAAAACAAGGTATTAGATATAGGAAGCAAGAAGCTCACCGGTTCCTTTGAAGAACCTCAGAAAATGCAATTTTTGGAGGGAACAGAAACAATATTGCTGAAAGACAAGGACAGCAAATTAGTTTTGTATGATTTTGTAAATGACAGTAATAAGCAAATCAACCTGGACAATAACAAATATACTGATTTTAACCTGGAAAATGATTCCCTTGTGTTTACGGGAGCTTATACTGAAAATGATGTGGAATATGAAATGAAGGCAACAGTGACTCTTGATAAAATGATAGAAGCATATGAAATTCAAAGAACTGGACAAGCAATAGACACAGGGGAAATTGAAGATACTCCTTAATGATTCTTATAATAAAATGAGACAAATAATAGGACATTCCTTGTTTGGAATGTCCTCATACTTAGAAGTCTCTTAAATTCTTCCTTTGACTGCATTCAATATGGCACCGATAATTATTGAATAAAGAGGTATCATAAAGAAATTTGTCAATATTCTAGCCGGCAGAGTAATCATTATTCCTATACCGTATAAAACATATAAGAAGTAAGTGTTTAAAATTATTGACGTTATAAGCTGGGTCACGCTGATTGCAAACACTATCTCATTCATACCCAGGTCCTTTGATGCAGATGATAACTTGATTGGAATTATCAAATAAATTGCCACAAGCAGAAAAAATCCGGCTGCATAGACTGGGCTTAATGGCTCCCCGCCGTAAAATATACCCTTGTCAAAGGTCAATAAGCCGTTTTGCATAAAGACAAGGACAAAACCCACGGACAGCAAAGAGATAAAAATTGTATTTAAGAGGTTATAATTTATATCTCTTTTTAAATACTTGAAAATCATACCCGGTATGAAACCGCATAATCCGCTTACCAGGGTAAAACCCGGGAAGTAGGGTCCTGCCGGTTTTGCTATAAAGTTGATTATATCTGCTGCTGCCCCAGTTAAAAAGCCTGCAAAGGGACCTAAAATTATACCTGAAAGCATCAGTGGAATGTTGGCGAAGTTTATTCTCAGTGCCGGAACTCCTGCCAAAGGAATATACACTTCAAACATTACTTTTAACACAAGGCTCATTGATATAAAAAGCCCTGCTCTTACAATTGTTAATGATGTGAATTTTTGTGGCTCAGTATTACTACTCATTTTTTTCCTCCTTATTGAGCAAAGCAATACCTCCGCACAATATAGGAGCAACATGAGTTTCTCAAATACAGCGGAAGCGACAAGATACCGCAGACCTAAGTCCTTCGTTTAAGGGCGACATCCCATCCCTCAACACTTAACGCATCTTGTCTACTCTGAATATTAGCTTATGATAACATATAATAATTAATATGTCACGGACATTTTTATACAAGAGCCCGACCCCTTATTATTGCAAAAGGTCAGGCTTTTATTCTATTTTTCTATTCTTTTACTCAAGTGACCTAGCCTTCGTATTTTACCAGCGGATTTCTGGCTGCCTTAGTTTCATCAGGTCTTCTTACAAGAGTGTCATGGGGGGCAGTTTTTAACAGTTCCGGATCTGAGCCTGCTTCTTTGGCAATGGCAATCATAGCTTCAATAAAGCCATCAAGTGTTTCTTTGCTTTCAGATTCTGTGGGCTCAATCATCAATGCCTGGTCAATAATCAAGGGGAAGTAAACCGTGGGCGGATGATATCCATAGTCTAACAGTCTCTTGGCTATATCCAGCGTTGTAACCCCGCTTGAAGAATCCTTTAATCCGCTAAAAACAACTTCGTGCTTGACTAAAGTATCTATGGGCAGCTTGTAATAATCTTTAAGTTTTTCTTTAATATAGTTTGCATTTAACACAGCCATTTCTGATGCCTTTTTAAGGCCGTCATTACCCATCATCAATATGTAGCTATATGCCCTCAAGAAAATTCCGAAGTGGCCGTAGAAGTTTTTAATCTTTCCTATTGACCCCGGTACATCATAATCCAGGAAGAAGGAGCCGTCGTCTCTCTTAGCCAGCAAAGGCCTGGGCAGGAATTCAGCCAGTATCTCTTTGCATCCTACGGGACCTGATCCCGGTCCGCCGCCGCCATGAGGTGTTGAGAATGTTTTGTGGAGATTGTAGTGAACTGTGTCAAATCCCATATCTCCAGGCCTTGCATGGCCCATGACAGCATTCAAATTAGCTCCGTCATAGTAGAGAAGTCCTCCTGCTTCATGGACAATTCTTGATATTTCCTTTACTCCTTTGTCATAAAGTCCTAATGTATTGGGATTTGTAAGCATTAATCCCGCTGTATCCTCACCGGCAGCAGCTTTCAGTGCTTCAAGATCTACAAGACCATCTTCCGTAGATTTAATTTCTACTATTGAATATCCTGCCATTGCAGCTGTTGCAGGGTTAGTGCCATGAGCTGAATCGGGAACAATTAACTTGTCTCTCTTAGTATCTCCCCTTTTATCATGGTAGGCCTTGATTAACATAATGCCTGTAATCTCACCATGGGCTCCGGCTGCCGGATGTAATGTAAACCTGTCCATACCGCCTATTTCACATAAAGACCTTTCGAGTTCATACATTACCTGCAAGGAGCCTTGAATGCAGGATTCCGCTTGAAGGGGATGAACATTTGCAAACCCGTCATAGCGTGATACATCTTCATTTATCTTCGGATTGTACTTCATTGTACAAGAGCCCAAGGGGTAAAAGCCTTTATCCAATCCATAGTTCTTATTTGAAAGATTTGTATAGTGCCTTATAACATCAACTTCGCTGACCTCAGGAAAATTAAGGTCTTTATCAGTTAATAATTTGGCAGGGATAAGACTGTCTAATGCTTTTTCTTCAACATCAAGAGCTGGAAGGCTGTATGCTTTTCTACCCGGTTTTGATAATTCAAATATTAATTTATTATATTCTTTCATTATTTAACCCCCTCCAATACTCTTCTTAATTCATCAATTTCTTCTTTGGTCCTTTTCTCAGTGACTGCATACAAAGAAGCCTTCTTGTATTGAGGATAATCCCTGCCAAGGTCGTATCCGCCGATTATTTTTTCTCCTAAGAGGGCTTTGTTGATTTCATCAACGCCGGTTTCTGAAGTTAGGGCAAATTCCATAAAAAAGGGCTTATCAAACAGGGGTTTATACCTGCCTGATTTAGTCAGCTCCTCGAATGCATAGTGGGATTTTTGAACGCACTGCTCAGCAACTTCCTTTAATCCTTCCTTGCCCATGGTTACCATATAAACACATGCTGCTAATGCATTCAGCCCTTGATTGGAGCATATGTTTGAAGTTGCCTTTTCCCTTCTTATATGCTGTTCCCTGGCTGACAGTGTCAATACATAAGATCTCTTGTTGTCTAAGTCAGTGGTTTCTCCAACGATTCTGCCGGGAAGCTTTCTCATATAATCTTTCTTAACTGCCATGAAGCCTAAATAGGGGCCGCCGAATTGAAGGGGCATCCCAAGGGGCTGCCCTTCCCCAACAACAATATCCACGTCCAATTCACCGGGCTTTTTAAGGAGTGCCAGCGATATTGGCTCTACTGCTGCTACCAGGCTGGCTTTCTTAAGCTTATGTGTTATTTCCGCCATTCCCTTTAAATCTTCAAGAAGGCCGAAGAAGTTAGGGTTCTGTACAATAACGGCTGCCGTCTTATCGCTTAAAAGCGATTGAAGCTTATCAGCATCAGTCACCCCGTCTTTTGTTTCAACTTCTGTTACCTTTAAATTTTGTGCATGGGCATATGTTTTAAGTATTTGTCTTGCCTCAGGACTTACGCCGGTTGAAACAATAATCTCATCCTTCCTTGAATATGAGCACGCCATTAAGGCAGCTTCTGCTATGGCCGTACCGCCGTCATAGAGGGAAGCATTTGCTAAATCCATGCCTGTCAGGTTGCTGATCAATGTTTGATATTCAAAAATATACTGCAAAGTACCCTGACTTATTTCCGGCTGATAAGGGGTATAAGAAGTATAGAACTCGCTCCTGGATGTAATTGCATTTATCACTGATGGAATATAGTGATCATATGCACCGGCACCTAAAAAGCATGTCAACTCGCTTACTGAACAGTTTTTATCAGCTAAGTCCTTAAGATAAGAGCTTACTTCCAATTCGCTTTTCGAATCAGGAATATTTAATGGTTTAGTCAAACGAACTTCTTTGGGTATGTCTTCAAACAATTGGTCCATAGAATCCAAGCCTATTGCTTTCAACATTTCCTGTTCATCCTGAGGAGTATTTGGTATGTACGGATACATATTAAACCTCCTCTGCTAAAAATTTTTCATATTCCTCACTTGACATCAATTCATCTAATTCTGCCTTATCACTAAGGGCTATTTTAACAATCCAGTTTTCATATGCATCAGCATTCAAGAGAGCCGGGTCATCTTCCAAGGCTTCGTTAACAGATAGAATCTTACCGCTGACCGGCAGATAAATATCCGATGCAGCCTTTACAGACTCAACAACTGAGAAAGAGTCTTCTTTTGCAAATTCGTCATCAACTTCAGGAAGCTCTACATAGACTATATCTCCTAAATGCTCCTGTGCGTAGTCGGTAATACCTACGAATGCTTCGTCTCCCTCAACTTTAACCCATTCATGGTCATTTGAATAATATAATCCTTTTATTACGTTCATTCTATATCCTCCTAATTTTCTTTATACAGTTATTTCTTCTTAAGAAACTTCTTGCTGATTACCTTGGCCTTAACAGGTTTGTTTCTAATTATAACATCAATTTCAGTACCAATATCCGCAAATTCAGAAGCCAATAAAGCGTTACCGATTGTCTTTTTCAAAGTGGGACTCATGTATCCCGTCGTAACATGTCCAATTGCTGCTCCGTCTTTTTGGATTTCCATTCCACCTCTTGCAATTCCTCTTCCAAGGAGCTCAAATCCTGCTGATTTTCTCTTCAAGCCATCTGACCATTGTTTGTTAAGGGCTTCCTTGCCAATAAAGTCACCTGCTTTGTCAAGTTTTACAAAGAACTTTAACCCTGCTTCAAGAGGGGTGATTTCTTCGTTCATTTCGTTACCGTAAAGGGGAAGGGAAGCTTCGAACCTCAGAGTATCCCGGCATCCTAAACCTGCAGGAAGTATGCCGAATTCCTTGCCGGCTTCAAGAACTGACTTCCAGACTTTTACGATACCTTCATTGTCAGCAAAAACCTCAAATCCATCTTCTCCCGTATAACCGGTTCTGGATATCATAACTTTTACTCCATCAACCGAAATATCACTTTGAAGATAGTAATATTTTAACTTGTCAAGATCAAAGTCAGTTAATTTTTGGAGGGTTTTTTGTGCAAATGGTCCCTGGATGGCTATCAATCCAACAGAATCGGAAATATTTTCGATTTCCACATCATAATTACCCTTATGCTCAAGCATCCAGGCATAATCCTTATCAGCATTTGAAGCATTCACTACCAGGTAGAGGTAATCCTTGTTATGCCTGTATACCAGCAAGTCATCAACAACTCCTCCATCAGGATAACACATAAATGTGTACATTATTTGATTATCGACAATCTTTGTAATGTCATTAGTCATAAGGTAACCAACAAAAGCTACTGCATCTTTACCTTTTATTGTGATTTCTCCCATATGGGATACGTCAAAAATTCCTGCTGCATTTCTAACAGCTTCATGCTCCGGCACCAAACCGGTATATTGCACCGGAAGCAGCCAGCCTGCATAGTCCACAACGTTACCGCCTAACTTAAGGTGTTCGTCATAAAGCGGTGTCTTTTTTGCTGCCACTAAATCACTCCTTTCAAATTTTATGTATACTATACTAAAATGGTGCATAAAAGTTAACATTTTAATATAGTAAAAACTAATAAGAAAATATCTTATTGTCCGCTATTTAATTATACCCAAAAAGTGTTCCAATAATCAAGTCTTTTATAAGATGAAGGAAAATGATTGTTATGGAAGGAAGTCAAAAAATGATGAAAATACAAGAAAGAAGTGTTTATATTTTAACGAGTTTATTCAACTTAAAGGATAAAGATACGAATAGGTGAATAAATCAAATTTAATTGACTTAGAATTATAAGTATTATATAATTTGTGCTAATAAATAAAATAAATTAAAAAACCTATATTAATGTAAAAGAGATAATACAAAAAAGGAGAAAAGAAAATATGCCAGAAAAATTTTTAAGCGATATTGAAATCGCTCAACAAACAGAAATCGAAGCAATAAATAATATTGCAGAAAAGATGGGAATCCCTGATAAATATGTCGAAAATTACGGCAAATATAAAGCTAAAATTGACTACAGATATTTACAGAATGAATTAAAGGACAAGAAAGATTCCAAATTGATATTAGTGACTGCCATAACCCCTACACCGGCAGGTGAAGGCAAAACAACAACCACAATAGGGCTGGGGGATGCATTAGCCAAGCTTGGCAAGAATACAATTATCGCCCTTCGTGAACCTTCCTTAGGTCCTGTTTTTGGCGTAAAAGGCGGAGCAGCAGGAGGGGGATACGCTCAGGTTGTACCAATGGAGGATATTAACCTGCACTTTACAGGAGACTTTCATGCAATAGGAGCAGCAAACAATCTGTTGGCAGCAATGATGGATAATCACATTCATCAAGGCAATGAATTAAAGATAGATACAAGGCGGATAGCCTGGAGAAGATGCGTTGACATGAATGACAGGCAGTTAAGACACATTGTGGACGGCCTTGGAGGAAGAACTGAAGGAGTAGTAAGAGAAGACGGATTTGATATTACTGTTGCATCAGAAATAATGGCAGTATTTTGTTTATCCAATGATATTATAGAATTAAAAGAAAATCTTTCAAAGATAATAGTTGCATATACAAGGGAAGGAAACCCTGTAACAGCAGGACAATTAAAGGCGGAAGGGGCTATGGCCGCACTTTTAAAAGATGCATTAAAGCCGAATTTGGTGCAGACCTTGGAGGGAACACCTGCATTTATCCACGGAGGACCTTTTGCAAACATAGCACATGGCTGCAACAGTGTTATAGCGACAAAAATGGCAAGCAAAATAGCTGATTATACAATTACGGAAGCAGGTTTTGGAGCAGACTTAGGCGCTGAAAAATTCATAGATATAAAATGCAGGAAGACAGGGCTGAGACCAAATGCTGTTGTTATAGTGGCATCGGTAAGGGCATTGAAACACAACGGAGGAGCAACAAAGGCAGAATGGGGGATAGAGAAGCTTGATTTACTGGAAAATGGTATTGCCAACCTGCTCAAGCATGTGGAGAATGTTACCCAGGTCTTCAAGATACCTGCTGTTGTTGCAATAAACAAATTCCCTACGGATACAGAAGCGGAATTAAAGCTTATAGAGAAAAGATGCAAGGCGCTTGGTGTTAATGTTGCCTTATCAGATGTTTGGGCAAATGGCGGAGCAGGAGGCAAGGAGCTGGCAGAAGAGGTAATAAGGCTCGTAGAAAATGAAAGCAGGATGGAATTTCCATATAGCAGCGATATGTCAATAAAAGAAAAAATCCAAGCGATTTCTACTAAGATTTACGGAGCTGACTCAGTTGACTATTCAAAAAAGGCAGATAAGGAAATACAAAATCTGGAAAAGCTTGGCTTTGGAAACCTGCCTATATGCATGGCCAAAACCCAATATTCATTGACAGATGATCCTAAAGTTTTAGGAAGACCAAAAGGATTTAAAATTACAATAAGAGATATTACAATATCAGCCGGTGCAGGTTTTATAGTTGCACTGACCGGCGAAATAATGAAAATGCCCGGGCTTCCTAAAGTACCGGCAGCAGAAAAGATAGACGTTGATTTTGACGGTAAAATAAAAGGTTTGTTCTAAATTATAAAAACCGTGGGACACGGGGATAAAGAAGGGGTAATTAAATTGAGCACAATATCTTTAACACCCAAAGAAACTGCGGAAGCCCTGATAAAAGCGGCAGAAGCCAAGGTTTCCTTGACTGTTCAAAAGCGCTTATTGATGAGTATTATGGCAGGTGTGTATATAGCATTAGGGGCCCAAGGTTTTATTGTGACATATGACAATATATTCATAAGGGCTGCAGTCTTCCCTGTGGGTTTAATGCTCATTGTATTAGTAGGCGGTGAATTATTCACCGGAAATTGTTTGATGACTTTTGCTCTTTTGCAGAAAAAAATTAGAGCATCCGCCTATATAAGCACCCTGTTGCAGGTTTTGGCAGGGAATTTTATCGGAGGAGCTTTAGCAGCGGGATTATTGTACCTGGGCGGTGCATATAATAATCCTGTCCTGGCTGAAAGGATAATTCAAATTGCCCGGGCGAAATTATCCTTGACCTTCGTGCAGGCTGTAAGCAAAGGAATTTTATGCAATATATTAGTTTCTTTGGGAGTATGGTTTGCAATAACGGCAAAAGATACAACAGGGAAAATTCTTGGATGCTGGTTTCCTGTTATGCTCTTTGTCCTGTGCGGTTATGAGCATGTGGTTGCAAATATGTTCTATTTTCCTATGGCAGCCTTGCTTGATTCGTCAATAAATATTGTAAATATAACAATTATAAACCTTATACCCGTAGCTTTAGGCAATTATATAGGGGGAGGATTGTTGCTGCCATTTATATACAATAAAGTATACTTTAAAGATTAGACTAAAAATTTCTTGTAAGGCGGTGAAATTAATAATGTTAACAAACCTATCATGCAAAGATTTTGCAGAAGAATTGGCATCCAAAAAACCTGTTCCAGGCGGCGGAGGTGCCGCAGCCATGGTTGCAGCATTAGGTGCAGCTTTAAATACAATGGTTGTAAATTTTTCATACGGCAAGAAAAAGTTTATTGATATTAAAGACAAACATGAAGAGCTGATAAAAAGGGGAGAAATATTAAGGGTTAAGCTCATGGACCTGGTAGATAAGGATGCAGAAGTTTTTGAGCCCTTGTCCAGAGCATATGCAATGCCTTCCGCTAGTGAAGAGGAAAAAGCATTAAAAAGTGAAACAATGCAAAAGTGTTTGATGGATGCATGTTCTGCACCTATGGAAACTTTAGAATTCTCATACGATGCAATACTTCTGCATGAGGAAACAGCAGATATTTCATCTAAAAATATAATCAGCGATGTGGGTGTGGGGGTTCAATTTTTGAAAGCTGCATTAAACAGTGCCTACCTCAATGTTTTAATCAATTTAAATTCAATGGATGATGAAAATTATGTAAGGATACAAAAGGAAAAAGCGGAAAAACTTGTTGATGAGGGAACAAAAATTGCTGATCAGGTATATGAAAAGGTTCTAACAATACTAAACAAGTAAAAGCATAAAGGGTAAAAAGGAGGAGAATATGTCTGTAGAAACTGTAAGACTAACAGGAAAACCCGTGGCTGAACATCTGAGGGCAGATATAAAGGCAAGAGTTGCAGCCCTTAATGAAAGAAATATTGTACCTGCAATAACTATAATAAGGGTGGGAAACAAAGAGGATGACGTCTTTTATGAAAGAAGCATATTGAAAAATTGCTCGCTTTTAGGCATCCGGGGCAGGGTCGTAGAATTCCCGGAAGATGTTTCACCGGAAGAGTTAATCAGCACTATTGAAAATGCCAATGATGATGATAATATTCACGGAATAATGATGTTCAGACCCCTGCCCGGTCATTTGAACGAAAAGGAAGTTGTGGAGAAAATAAACCCTGATAAAGACATTGACGGCATGACACCTGCCAATTTAGAAAAAATATTTGAGGGTGTTGGCGGCGGGTTTTCACCTTGTACCCCTAAGGCAGCAATTGAAATGCTTAAATACTATGACATACCTTTACAGGGGGCCAATGTGCTTGTAGCAGGCAGAAGCTTAGTAGTGGGCAAGCCCTTGGCCATGCTTCTTTTAAAAGAAAATGCAACGGTAACCATATGCCATTCAAGAACAAAAAATATGGAGTCTATAGCTTCCCGGGCAGATCTAGTTGTGGCAGCAATAGGCAGGGCAAAATTTATGGATGAAGGGTTTTTCACTGAATCATCTATTGTAATTGATGTGGGAGTGAATTATGATGAAAACGGAAAAATTTGCGGAGATGTAGATTACGATAAGGTATTCGGCAGGGTAAAAGCATTGACACCGCCAACCGGAGGTCTTGGTACTATTACAACAACAATACTTTTAGACCAGGCTGTGAAAGCCTGCGAAATGATGGCAGCAAGGTAAGGATTCAAAAAGTACTGATTAGCAGAGGGATATTCCAATAAGGAATATCCCGTATTTTTATGTATTAGTCTCCTGGTCTTTTGCTAATGTAACTATTAGAACACCCAACAAAATAAGAATGCATGCAAGTATGCTTTTTGTTGTTAAAGGCTCTGTTAAGAACAATACTCCCATGACTATGCTGGTAATGGGCTCAAACAATCCTGCAATGCCCGTTACAGTAGGTCCTGCATATTTAATGCTTATAGGTATAAATGCATTGGCTAAAAATGCTGCGAAGAATGCCAGCAATATTGTGAATACCCACCCCTTTGTTGTTATGGAAAATACCAGACTGCCCCTTATTAAACCTGCAATAAATAAATATATTGAAGAAAATAGAGATATATAAAATGTTATTTTGAAAGGATACATTGCATTCAAGCCGCTTTTGTCTATGAATAATATATGGGCTGCATAAATAACACCGGATAAGAATGCCAGCAAAAGGCCTGTAATATTGAAATCACCTTCAAAAAACATGGTCACCCCTGCTGTTGACAACAAAAGGGCTATTAGTTTTTCCCTGCTTATCTTTTCTTTAAATATGAATATGCTGGCTGCTGCCACCAATACAGGATAAAAATAATGTATGGTTGTTGACATGCCTACTGTTATATAGGTATAAGACCCGTAGAGGGTCAAGCTGGTTAGAGTTGGCCCTAATGCTGCCAAGAGGGCCAGCTTTTTGCACTGGACTTTATCTATTTTGAAATCAATTTTTTTATATATTAGCATCAAAAAAAGAAAAGGCAGGGAAAAAAGGCTCTTGTAAAATGAAAGGGACATTGTATTGCTTCCTTCCAGGTAGGTCAGTTTCCCCAATATTGGTGTGAAGCCGTATATAAAGGCTGCTAAAACACCAAATACTATACCTTTTTGCTTATCCATACAAGACCCTCGCTTATTTTCCGCAGCACTTTTTGTATTTTAACCCTGAGCCACAGGGACAGGGGTCATTTCTTCCTGTTTTTTCACCTTTCACTACTGTTTTGGAACGATTGTATTGCTTTTTAATCTGCTTTCTTTTCTCTTCATCAAAGATATTATCCCATTCCTTCATTCCATAAAGCCATTCAGCCTTTACATCATACATATTCCATAATAGCTTTTCAAAGTCAAATTCAGCCTTTATTTCAGAATCCCCGGTTAAATCATCAAGGACCAGGGCTTCTTTGAAGCTTGTGTTTGCACCGTCTAAAAACCCTGTGTATTCCAAGGCAGTCATATTGTTTTTCTCTGCTAATTCCTGAATTGTACCTTCAATTACAGGAGCTTTATTTGCAAGAACTTTTTTGTAGCATTCTGTTTCTTTTTCCATGTAAGCATTAAAAAAATCATTGTATTCCCCCTGACTTTTAATTGCTTGCAAATTTTCTGTCCATTGTTTATATAAACTCATAACATCCTCCAAAAACATTCTATATTTATTCTATCATGAAAATTATTCTTTTCAATAATAAATGCATAAAAAAGCGCCCTTTTGAGCGCATTTTTTGAACCAAGCCTGAGAATGTTATTTTTCTTTCAACAAATCTCTTATTTCAGCAAGCAGTTCTTCCTGTGAAGGTCCTGCCGGAGCATCCGGTTCAGGAAGGGCTTCTTCTTTTCTTTTTAGTTTATCTTTTGACTTATTTATTAATTTGATAAACAAAAAGATTGATAAGGCTACAATCAGGAAGTCTACAACGTTTTGAATAAAATTACCGTATAATATTGCTGCTTCAGGCTTAATTACCGCTTCGCCTTCCATGATTGCCTCACTCATTACATACTTAAGTGATTTGAAATCCATTCCGGCCATTAAGTATCCTAATACCGGCATTATTAAATCATTTACCACGGATGTTACAATTTTTCCGAATGCACCCCCGATAATAACACCTACTGCCAGGTCCAGTACATTCCCCTGGAATGCAAACTTTTTAAACTCGTCCCACATAAAAACCTCCGAATATAAATTATAATAGGGGACTTTTCTCTCAAACACAGAGATTTGGCCTAATAGCAGATGTGTCCCCATATCTTATTGTATTATACCCAATTTATAGAAATACTAACACAAAAAACCTCTGATGTTTTGTCCCCCAAAAATTTGGGGACACTACTTATGGCCGCTGGACTATCCCTTAACTAAAGGAGTGTCCTATAACTTATTAGTTTTTATATGAAAGTCTTCCCTGGGATACTCCTATTTCAAAGCTGTCGTCATATGTGATATACCTTACATTGTTTTCGATGACTGTATTTTCATCTTCTCCGCTAAAAACTACAAACACATCATTTTTTTGTGATGCCTTTTCAAGAATTTCCTTTAATATTCTTACTTCTCTTTCATCATATATATTGTGAATATTGCCGCTCAGGGATAAAACCAATACTTTATTCTCATAGCCCATGAAAGACTTGATGTTGGTCCACATTGTAATATCAGACCCGCTCATGCTTCCGTTTGATATTATACCTTCGCAATGAATGATGTCATCAGTGCCTTCATACTTATATTTCCCCTGGGATATTGTTAATTTCTCGGAATAATTTGTTATTGACAAACTCTTTACAGGATCTACAAATATAGTTTCAGCCCTGAGACCCAGGTCTTTGTCTTTTGGCTCATAGAGTATTCTTAAATTGTCAATATAGATTGTTCCCGAATCTTTTCTTGTTTCGTTAATTTCAGCCAGGTAAATATTTTTGAGGGTAATGGGGTAAGCAATGCCATCGGGTATGTGGGCTTCAACCCATTTCCACCCCGTCCAGTTCACTTCTTCTTCAAAATCAATTTTCACTTGAGTTCCGTAGGCATCGGTTATCCTTGTTCTGAGCCAGTGGTTTTTATTGTCTCCGTAAACCCACATACCGATTGCCAGTGGTTTATCTTCAAGCTTTATTCCTTGGCCCTCATTGCCAAATTCTATAAAGGCAATACTTTGATCTGTCATTTTTGTGAAGTCGTAATCTAATTGAAGTGCATTTTTTCCTTCTTTAACAAGGTCTTTGCTAATTGACATAGTGCCGGAGGAATTTTCAGGGTATAAGGTCAATTTTAAATAATCAAGGTCTTCAAAGCGATTTAAGGTTTTATATCTGTAGCCTAGCTTAACCTGTATATGTTTTACTGCATCTCCAAAGGTTAAAGTTATTGCGCCGGTATTTGAAATATCACTTGATGTGAATACACCATCTTCTACTGTTCCAACTCTGTTTCTGTATGAAGGAGTAATGTACTTCCATGGTATGGATGCAGAATTACCATCCTTATCTATTCCAAGAACCGTGCCTAATTCATATTTGTCATTGAAGCCCAGGGTTAATGAATCCATATCCGATTTCAATGCCACAGGCTGGTCTAAAACATTAATTTCAATTTGTCCTTCTGCATTTCCGGCATGAGCGGTAATGGTTGCTTTTCCCGGTCTTTCAGGCATGAATACATTGTTTACAACCCTTCCGGCTCCGGCAGGGGATACAGTGTAATCTACATTTTTCAAATCATAATCAAGGGGAGAGTAGTATTCATTGAAAAATTTTAGGTCTAAAGCTATTTCAGTTTTATTAAAGACAGCATTATGTGAAGCTTTTATTTCAATTATTTCTACTTTTTTGCTGTCAGGATAGTTGTTAAAAACCCCCACTCCCGATGCAATTCTTCTTTCTCTGCCGTCTGACGGTATGTTAACGACAGTAACATTTGCATTTCTTAGAAAGTCAACGCCCATGGTTGTAGACCCTCCTCCATCCATGTTAACAGCATTGTAAGCACCTAAATCTATCATAATCTGTGCAAGCTCCGTCTGTCTTGCACCAACATAATCTCTGTGCCTGCCGTCAACAGTAACCATGATTATTTCAGTATTATCCTTGTTAAATCCGATTGCAGTCCTTGGATTTACTCCTAAAACCTGTGAGCTTATGTCGTTTTCCCTGCCGTCTTTAACCAGGTAATTAAGTGCACCAAAAGCCCAGTCAAGATCTTCCGGGTTAAAGTCCAGTTCAATATTCAAGGATACAGGGTGTCCTTCCCTGAATGATTTTTCCATCAGTTCCATAGTTGCCACGTTTGAACTTGCAATTATGTAGCCGTTTTCCGGAATCATTACTGAAGGTTCATTTTTTCTCACCTGGGATACAGTGTTATCAACTACAACAACTTCTACAATATCTTTTGCTGTGTATCCGGGGGATGTTTTATTCCAGTCCCTTGTAAGAATGGCAGGACCCCATTCAATGGATGATGTTTTATTAAGCACAGTAACATTAAATTCAGTTGAATCCGAGCCGTAAAGGGTAATTTTGGGATTCCAGACGGATATATCAATTTTATCTTCCTGCTTTGAAACGGTAGGATAACCGTCATTAAAAGGAAGAGGAGAGCTTATTAATGTATGGTCTCTTATTATAGGACCGTATGCATATGTGGGGTCTCCCATGTAAAAAAAGTCTCCGTTAACTGCGGCAACTGCCCCTGATGATTTTATCATGGAGGATAAAACCGCCCTGTTTGAAATGCCGTTTTCACTGTTAACAGGCTTAATTTCAGTATATTCATCTCTTAAATCTGCCCGGATGACATTTATATTCATCCACCCCTCAGATGTATATTTTTCTATTTTTTCATATGTAATACTCTTTGAGAGCCTTATTTCTTCAGATAAATCGTATACAGTATAGAGGCTGCTACCGTATGCTGAAGAGGATAATAACAGTATTGCTGCAGCTGAAATGGCTGCTATCTTTTTTAGCATCATTTTGTCCACCCTTTCTTTTTTAAAATTATATCAAAATTCAGCCCTGATTTCTATAGATTTTAAAAATAATGAAACGGTAAATTATAGAAAGTCAGGATTGTACTATTGTATGATAAAATAATTTTTGTTTATAACCATACTCTTATATAGACGAAATAAGGGCAATATAGTTCCATGAAAATAATACTAATTGACAATAAAAAATATATGTGTTAATATTAAAAAAACTCCTTATCAAGAGTGGTGGAGGGACGAGGCCCGATGAAACCCGGCAGCCTGATTAATCAAGGTGCCAATTCCCGCGGATTTCCGAAAGATGAGGCAATAGGAAAATGTGACCTCTTCTTTTGAAGGGGCTTATTTATTTATACAAAGAAAGGATAAGACAATGAAAAAATGGTTATTCACATCTGAATCGGTTACAGAAGGCCACCCTGACAAAATGTGTGATCAGATATCAGACGGTATCTTAGATGAAATTATGGAGCAGGATCCCAATGGAAGGGTTGCCTGCGAAACAATCACCAAGACAGGCTTTGTGCTTGTAGCAGGAGAAATCAGCACATCCTGTTATATTGATATCCCGCAGATAGTAAGGCAAACAATAAAAGATATCGGTTATGACAATGCCGAATACGGCTTTGATTACAAAACATGTGCTGTTTTTACATCAATAGAGGAGCAGTCTCAGGATATAGCATTAGGCGTTAATAATGCAGATGAATATAAAAAGGATCAAAGGGATACTAATGACATGATAGGTGCAGGGGACCAGGGTATGATGTTTGGTTTTGCCTGCAATGAAACACCTGAGCTGATGCCCATGCCTATTTCTTTGGCACACAAGCTTGCAAAGAAACTTGCGGAGGTCAGAAAAAACAAAATGGTGGACTACTTAAGACCTGACGGAAAAACTCAGGTTACTGTGGAATATCATGATAACAAACCTGCAAGAATTGACACAATTGTAATTTCCACTCAGCATAATCCTGATGTTGACATAAAAACAATTGCAGAAGACCTGATTGAAATTGTAGTGAAACCCATTGTTCCTGCTGAATTATTAGATGAAAACACCAAGTATTATGTTAACCCTACAGGAAGATTTGTCATAGGCGGACCTCAGGGAGACTCGGGACTGACAGGAAGAAAAATTATAGTAGATACTTATGGCGGATACTCAAGACACGGAGGCGGCGCATTTTCAGGTAAGGACCCCACAAAGGTTGACCGTTCGGCAACATATGCAGCAAGATATATTGCTAAAAATATTGTGGCGGCAGGATTGGCAGACAAATGTGAGGTGCAGGCTGCATATGCAATCGGGGTTGCAAAACCGGTTTCATTAATGGTTGAAACATTCGGCACAAACAAGGTTGCTGATGAAATAATAGAAAGGGCAATAGCTGAGAATTTTGATTTAAGACCTGC